>PWMO01000185.1 GCA_003558175.1 Spirochaetaceae bacterium | reverse complement strand
TCAGCCGTTGCTGCCCGCAACAGGCGGTCTCGCAGCGCACGTCCGATTCCGCCCGGCGGCGGCAACTCCGCGATTATGGTACTGCAGCCTGAACGGTCCGCCTGCCGAAATGCGCGATACAGCTCCCGCGCGTACTCTTCAACGGTCTGAAAGCGCATCTCGATCCGGAATCCGCCACTGCCACTTCCCGGCGCCGACGCGGCGAGCATCAGAGCGGCGGTCTGATTCCGGTCGTGAGTCTGCAATACGCGCGGCAGGTCCGCCGGTTCCGCCGTGATCACCGCTGCATCCGGTTGATAGTGGCGATGCCGCATTCCCGGAGCAATTGCAGGTCCAATTGCAGGAGCACTTGCAGCGGTGGTCGGTTCCGCGTGCGCCGCAGCGGCCGCTTCCCCGGTTACGGTTTCGTCCGGGTCCAGAAGCTCGCCGCGCCCACGCACCGCCGCCGCCAGCATCTCGCGGGTGACCGCACCTTCGCGCAGCACCTCAACCTCGGCGCCGGCACCGCAGATTCGTACGATGGTAGATTCAAGCCCCACCTCGCACGCAGGCCCGCGCATAACGGCCTCTACGCGGCCCCACATCTGTTCCACCGCCGATTCGTAATCGGTGGGGCTCGGTCGTCCTGAGCGGTTGGCGCTTGGTGCGGCGATCGGGACGCCGCTTGCGCGTATGACCGCGCGCGCAATCGGGCTGCTCGGTATCCGCAGCGCAACCGTATCAAGGCCGGCGGTCACGACGGCCGGGAGCCGTTGGGACCTGGGCAGGATCACGGTAAACGGGCCAGGGGAAAACCGCTCGAGCAGCAGCAGTGCCAGCGGCGGAACTTCGCGCGCCGCCCATCGCAGCTCACCCAGTTCAGTCAGGTGCACGATGAGAGGATTATCGGGTGGGCGGCCCTTGGCCGCGAAAATTCGCCGGCACGCCGCAGCGTCAAATGCGTTGGCGCCCAGTCCGTAGACGGTCTCAGTAGGAAAAACTACCAGACCGCCGCGGCGCAGCATCTCTCCCGCGCGGGCGGCCTCGTTATCAGAGAGCGAAATGGTCCGTATTGTACTGCTCACAACAGGTGTGAGTATAGCGCCCGCGAGGGGCGCTGAAAATAGCGCAGTGCTATAGCTTAACCCAGACGAATCCGTCTTCGATCTTCACCGGGAACGTCTTGACCCCGCGGGTCGCCGGAAAGTCTTTCACCGCGCCGGTCTTGATGTCAAACCGTGACCCGTGTTTCGGGCAATAGACATCACAGTTTACCACCATACCTTCTGCCAGCTGCGAATACTCGTGTGAACAGATGTTGTCGATGGCGAATATGCCGTCGTCCAGCTTGAAAATTGCCACTTCCTTGCGCCGATGAACAAACTTGTAGGACTTCTGGAAGTCGTCCACGGCTACCGCTTTCTGCCATTTTGCCACGTGTTGTACTCCGTTCGCGGGCCCGGTACCCGTCAGTCCTGATCCGGATCGTATTCTGCCAGAATGCGCGCTTCGACCAGTTCACGCAGCCGATCCTGAACCGGCTCGGGCGCGCGGACGATCACTTCTTCCAGAAATCCCTGCACCAGCGTGATGCGGGCTGCCTCGTAGGAGAAGCCGCGCGTCTGCAGATAGTAGAGCTGCAACGGGTCGATCTTACCGGTGGTTGAACCGTGGCTGCACTTGACGTCGTCGGTGTTGATGTTCAGCCCGGGAATGGAGTCCGAACGCGCGCCGTCATTGAGCAACAACGAGTTGTTGGTCAGATAGGCATCAGTCTGAGACGCGTTGCGAGCCACCCGTATCAGCCCCTGGTAGATAGCGTGTGCCTCGTCTTTGACAGCGCCCTTGTAGAAGGTACGGCTGTTGGCGTTGAGCGCGTTATGACTCTGCACCGTACCGAGATCCATGTGCTGGTCTTCAGACGCGAAGTAGAGGCCGTCCAGGTCGATGTCGCCACCGGTGCCGTTCAGCCGGGCGTCCATGCGCAGCTTGGTAAACATTCCGCCGAAAGAAGCAACAAAACTGTGGAACGCCCCGTCACGACCGATCTCGGCCCGTCCGTTGCTGAACGCGCTGGAGTCTATGTTGAGCTGATAGTGCGAATAGAGCTCGAGCCGTGCCGCATCGGCCACGTTAACGTCAATGGCCTCGTTGAGCACGACTTCGCCCTTTTCTTCTCCTTCCACCGTATAGAGCATGGTTGCACGCGCGCCTTCGTCGAGTACCGCAACTACCTGCGGCGCCGACAGCGCCTCGTCGCCTTCGTGCTCCATGACTACTTCAAACGGCCGCGAGATTTCTACAAAGCGCGGTACGCAGAGCACCACGCCGTGCGTCCAGGCAGCGTAATGCCAGGCGTACATGCGGTTTTCAAACTCGGCGGTGCGCGATTCCAGCAGTTTGCGAACCGCGGTCACTGCCGCCGCATGGCTCTGCGAGTTGTTTCTGACTCCGTTCTCAAACAGCGCTGAGAGGGTCTCGAACACTACTCCCTGCTGCGCCAGGGCGGGATCGAGCGTCAGCTCCGTGCAGCTCCCGCCACGAAACCGGATCGTTCCCGATCTCTGCGCGCCAGACTCGGGTGCAGCGGACTCAGACACGGCAGGCGCGGCTGCGGCCTCTCCCACGTAGCCGTAGCGGTCAAAATCATACGAAGAGATATCCGATCGGCGCCACTCTTCATCCTCAGTTGTGGGCCAGTTCATCGACTCGAACGCTTTCAGTGCCCTGCGGCGGATGTCGAGCATCCACTGCGGCTCGCGCAGCGAGTCTATGTACCGTTCGATCTGGTCCGTCCCGCGAAAGACGGCAACGTCTGTGCTACTCATTGGTTGTCTTATCTCCTTCCCGCCGGACCGCTAGCCGACCGAGCCTTCCATTTCCAGCTCTATCAGCCGGTTCAGTTCTACCGCGTACTCCATGGGCAGCTGCTTCACCAACGGCTCAAGGAATCCGTTCACGATCATCATAGCCGCCTCGGCCTCGTCCATGCCGCGACTCATCAGGTAGAACAGCTGATCTTCAGAGATGCGGCTCACCTTGGCCTCGTGCTCAATTGTTACGTCGTCGGCCAGGATATCCATGTATGGATAGGTGTTGGTTCCCGACTCCGGATCCAGGATCAGCGCGTCACAGACGAAGTGCGAACGGGCGTTCCTGACACCCTCTTCAACCTTGATGTGCCCTCTGTAGGTGGCAATACCGCCGTCCTTGCTGATCGACTTGGAGGTTATGACGCTGCTGGTGTTGTCGGCCGCGTGAACCGCCTTCCCGCCGGTGTCCTGCTCCTGCCCTTTGCCGGCAAATGCGATCGAGAGCACCTCACCGTGCGCACCCTCACCCATCAGCCAGATGGAAGGGTACTTCATCGTGCGCTTGCTGCCGATATTGCCGTCAACCCATTCTACGGTGGCGTTCTCGTAGGCAACCGCTCGCTTGGTCACCAGATTGTAGACGTCGCTCGACCAGTTTTGAATGGTGGTGTAGCGCACGCGGGACCCCGGCAGCGCGATGATCTCTACAACCGCTGAATGCAGCGAGTCGGTGGTATAGATCGGAGCGGTACAGCCCTCAACGTAGTGAACAAAGCTGTCTTTGTCGGCAATAATGAGCGTTCGCTCGAACTGGCCGAAGTTCTCCGAGTTGATGCGGAAATAGGCCTGAAGTGGGATATCTACCTTCACTCCCGGCGGAATGTAGACAAAGCTTCCGCCGGACCAGACGGAGCTGTTGAGCGCGGCAAACTTGTTATCCGTATAGGGAATCACGGTGCCGAAGTACTTCTTGAACAGTTCAGGGTGATCCCGCAGTCCTGTTTCCGGGTCGCTGAATACCACGCCCTGCTCGGAGAGGTTTTCGCGAAGGTTGTGGTAGACCATCTCGGAGTCGTACTGGGCTCCCACGCCGGCAAGGAACTTGCGTTCCGCCTCGGGGATTCCAATGCGGTCGAAGGTCTCCTTGATGTCCTCGGGGACCTCTTCCCAGCTCTTCCACTTCTTTTCCGACGGCTTGGCGTAGTAGAAGATCTCGTCGAAGTTGATGTCGGAAAGGTCTCCGCCCCAGTTCGGCATCGGCTTCTTCTGGAACATCTCGAGCGATCGCAGGCGGAAGTCTCGCATCCACTCCGGCTCGTCTTTGTGCTTCGAGATTGCACGTACTACGTCGGCGTCGAGCCCTTTGCGGGTCTTGAAAACCGAAGAGTCCGGATAGTGAAAGCCGAACTTATAATCTTCTATCTGAACCGTCTGACTATCAGTCGCTGCTGACGGATTGGACATCGTTCTCCTCCTCTATTCCATACTGTTCGCGAATCCAGTCGTATCCGTGGGCCTCGAGCGCATCAACGAGATCACCGCCACCGGAGGTCACCACCCTTCCCTGGTACATGATGTGAACGTAGTCGGGACGGATGTGGTTGAGAATCCGCTGGTAATGCGTGATGATAAGCGCTCCAAAGTTGCCCTCGCGCAGCTTGTTGACGCCTTTGGACACAATTCTCAGGGCATCGATGTCGAGGCCTGAGTCGGTCTCGTCAAGAATGGCGAAGGTGGGCTTGAGCATCAGCATCTGCAGGATCTCCATGCGCTTTTTCTCTCCGCCGGAGAAGCCCTCGTTGAGGTACCGGTTGATGAACTGCTGGTCGATCTCGAGATAATCCATCATCTCGCGCAGCTCTTTGACAAAACCCTTGGTCTTGCTCTCCCCGGCACGAATGTCCACCGCCCGCTTGAGAAAGCGCCCGACGGTTACCCCCGGGACCTCGACCGGATATTGAAACGCGAGAAAGAGTCCGAGCAGCGCGCGCTCGTTGGGCTCCATTTCCAGAATGTTGTCTCCGTCAACCAGCACCTCACCGCCGGTTACCTCGAACGCCGGATGCCCGAAAATCACGTTGCTGAGCGTGCTCTTGCCCGAACCGTTCGGGCCCATAAGCGCGTGTACATGACCGCTATCAAGCTCGAGGTCTACACCCTTGAGAATCGCCTGTCCATTGATCGAGGCGCGTAGATCCTTGATTATTATCTTCATACCTTTGCTCCTTCCGTATGTTGCTGCACCGTAGCCTCCGCAGGTCGCCACGCACTCGCCGCCGACCTTCCGGTTCATTTCTATCTCTATTCGGGGTATCCCGTCAGATCGGGTATCCCAGCTGCAGTCGGGCCTCTTCGCTCATGAAATCAATGCTCCACGGCGGATTCCAGACCAGCTGCGCGACAACGTTGTCTATTCCGCTTGCCCGCTGAAGCTCACGCACAATATCCGCCATTATGGTGTCCGCGAGAGGGCACCCCGGCGAGGTGAGCGTGAAGTCTACTTCTATGCTATCTTCTCCCGGTTCAACGCGATAGATCAGACCTACATCAACGATGTTCAGGCCGATCTCCGGATCGATTACATTTCTCAGAGCGTCAAGGCACTCGCCCTTGGATATCATCCCAATCCCCCAAATATATGACTAATTTACTAAAGTATTTTCTCTGTTGCAAGCAGGTTCTTTCTGTCGCCCGACGACTCGATACCCGTGCACCGTGCGTGTATAATGTAACAAAAAGGGTGCCCGAGAGGAATCAAAGTTTGCGCATCTTTATTCTGTCGGCTCACCCGGCAGCCAGGAGCTTCAACCACGCCATCATCGACCGCCTGCGTTCGGTTCTGCAAGTCCACGAACTGCTCGAGCACGACCTCTACCGCGAACAGTTTGACCCCGTTCTACCGCTTACGGAAATCCAGCGGCGCTACAGCCTGGACCCCGACGTTCAGGCGCACTACCGCGACCTGCAGCAGGCGGACGCGTTGATTATAGTTCATCCGGACTGGTGGGGCCAACCCCCGGGCATACTGAAGGGCTGGCTCGACCGCGTGTTGCGCCCGGGAATTGCCTACGAGTTCGAGGGACCCGAGTTTGGGCGGAAACACCCTCGCCCGCTGCTGCAGGGGCGTCGCGGCCTGGTATTTGTGACGAGCGATTCCGAGGCTTCGCAGGTCGAGTCGCTTTTTGATATGATATGGCGCGAACGGGTCTTCTCGTTCTGCGGTGTCACGCCGGTTGCTGTAGACGTGTTCGGCGGCTTGCGTGACGCGACACGTCGAACGCGCAACGGGTATCTGCAGCGTGTTGAAGAACGCGCACGGCAGCTTGTCGCCGTGCCGATTGATCGCGAAGGAGGGGTGCCATGAAGCAGGCAGTGGTGATTCGCCATGTTGCCGCGGAAGCGGCCCAGGAGAATATGGGGGATTTTGTGCGCGAGATCTCTGAGACCGGTGAGCGGCAGGCAATCTACCTGGCACAGCAACTCCGTGGGAAGAACTTCGTTCCGGACTGCATCGTTGCTTCTGATGCGGTGCGCGCCGTGCAGACCGCCGAGGTGATCAAGGATCAGTGCGGGTACAACGGCGAGATCAATGCTGACCCGGAGCTCTACGATGCCACTGAAGAGACGTGGCTGGAAGTGCTGCGCAACCAGGACAACTCCTGTAACCGCATCGCGATGATTGGGCACAACCCGGCAATGGAGGCACTCACACAGCTGCTTGTCGGCAAGCACCACAAGATGAAGCCGGGAACGGCGGCAGTCATCGAGATCGACAGCGAAGACTGGCGCTCGATATCGCAAAATGCAGGCACGAAGCTTCTGGCGCTCATCAAACCGCGTGAGGGGTAAACAGCGCATGTCCCCGGTGAGAATCATTAGAAGGCGCTCATTTCTCGAAAGAACGCTCAGACATCCCATCCGTCTGCAGGAGATAGCGCGCACGTTGGTTGCGTACGGACTTTCCGACTGGGTGCGCAAGCTCAAGCTCGACAAGGTGTTCCCCGTGCTGCGGCAGATGACCGGCTGGACCGAGGGCGCCCCGGAGGCGGCGCAGCGCTGGATACTGCTGCGCCAGTCACTGGAGGAGCTCGGCCCCACTTTCATCAAGCTGGGCCAGGTCTTAAGCAACCGCAGTGACCTGCTGCCGCCGGAGTTGCTGAAGGAGCTTGCCAACCTGCAGGATAACGTGCAGCCGTTCGGATTCGCCGAGGTGCGCAAGATCATCGAAACCGAGCTCGCCAGGCCGCTGGACGAGGTGTTCCGCTGGTTTGAGCGTGAGCCGGAAGCGTCTGCCTCCATCGCGCAGGTGCATCGGGCGCAGCTGGCCGACGGCCGCATGGTGGCGGTCAAAGTGCAACGGCCGGACATCGCCTATACCATCCGGACCGACGTCGATATTCTGCGCTACGTTGCCGGGCTTGCCGAGCGCTACATCCCGGCCGCACGGCACTTTGATCCCCTGGGCGTGGTGGACGAGTTTCGTCGTTCAATCTACAACGAACTGAATTTCACGGTCGAGCGCGCCAACATGACTCGCTTCGGCAGGCTTTTCCAGGATAATCCCAGGATCCGCGTGCCGAAGGCGTACGCGGAATCGTCGAGTGAACGGGTGCTCACCATGGAGTACATCGAGGGCACCAAACTCGCCGAGATTGAATCCGGCAAGAATCGCTCGTTCGACAAGAAGAAGATCGCCAGAAATGGCGCCGACCTTGTGCTGGAGCAGGTCTTTCTGCACGGCTTCTTCCACGCCGACCCGCATCCCGGCAATATCCTGGTGCTGGAAAACAACGTCATCTGCTTTCTGGATTTCGGCATTATGGGCAGGGTACGCCCGGCTCAGCGGCAGATGTTGACCGATGCTATCGTAGGCGCGTTTCGCCGCGACGCCAACCGGGTCACCGAGGCCGTCCTCGGGCTGACGCGCCGCCACGGCGCGCGACTGGATCACCAGCGGCTGGAAGACGATATCGCGGATCTGATCGACGAGTACGTTGATACATCGCTCGGCGAAGTAGACATCAACCGTTTCTTCATTGAACTCACCGCCACGATCGTCCGTCACGATCTGTCGATCCCTTCGAGCCTGATGCTGATGACCAAGGCGATGCTCTCGATTGAGGCGGTCGGTCTCAACCTTGATCCCGAGTTTAACTTGATGGACACCATCGGGCCGTTTACGCGCAAGCTGTTTCTGCACCAGATCAAGCCCAAGAATCTCTTTGACGAAGGATCGGAGCTGCTGCACGATTATGGGCGGTTCCTGCGTGATGTCCCGATCGATGCGCGCGAGGTGCTGCGGCTCACCAGAAACGGCAAGCTGCGGATTGGTTTTCGCATAACGGGGCTGGAGCCACTGCGCGAAACGCTGGACGCGGTGAGTTACCGCCTGGTGCTTGGATTTGTTCTGGCCGCGCTGCTGGTGAGCTCGTCGCTCATTATCCAGGCCAACGTTCCGCCGCTATTCAGAACCGTCTCGATCATCGGCCTGACCGGATACGGGCTGGCCGGCATCCTGTCGCTCTGGTTTCTGGCGTCGATTGTCTTCCGTATTCTGCGCAAGTAGCTCGTGCGCAAACCGGCAGCGGGTCTGCTGTCGGCTTCAGGCCGGGTAGCGAGCTTCAGGCCGGGTGTGTTCGCACCAGTCGCTGCGCCAGCAGGCGCGCGAGAAAGACGCCGTAGTACGGCTTTTCCTTGATGGTGTTGATAAACTGCATCTTGGAAACCCGAAGCAACACGCCGGGGCCAACCGCCCGCACCGTAGCCGAGCGCCGGTTGTTCAGCAGAAAGGACATCTCGCCAACAAAGATATCGGCCGGCGTCAACGTGGATATCCACCTGCCACGCACACTGACTTCGTACTGCCCTGAAACGATGTAATGGAGGTGACTGGACTGCTCGCCTTCAGTGAAGATGACGTCGCCGTCGGCCACGTGCTGCTCTTCCTGATCAGCAAAGAGCCCCGGCACCGCAACCGGACCGCTATGGTGGTGCTCGAGCCGGAAGGTGACCTCGTTCCCCCGGTCATTGTAGGAAAGCGACCCCAGATAGTGCAGCGCCATGAAAATCCCGCGACCGTGGCCGACCGACAGGCCCCTCTTACCTACGGGCGACTGGTACGAACGCCAGTCGAACCCGTTTCCCTCGTCACGAATCACGAACTCCGACTCGTGCGGCCTGATACGGTAGCTGAGGTGGACCTTGCGTTGTGCCACTTCCGGATCTTCGTTCTTGCGGCGGATGAGCTCCATTGGATCACCGCCGCCGGCCAGATGGGCGGATTTCTCCGCGAAAGAGATGCGGCAGTTGCCGTGTTCGATCGCGTTCACGAGCAGTTCCATAAGCGCGAGGTGAAACTCGTCGCGACGCGACGCATCCAGCAGGTTGGTGTTGAACAGAAAGTTGGCCAGCAGATTGGAATAGGTGGTCAAGTCAAACGGATCGTTGTCGAGCACCAGTGATCCGGACAGGTTCAAGCCCAGCAGCAGGTGGAGATCGCGCTGGTGGAGAATAATATCATTGTTGGTCAGAATTCGCAGCAGCCGCGGAATATTGAACTCCAGCCGTGCGTACTCGATGGTGGCGATCACGTTGAGATTAGCGAGCGCGGCAGGGAGAAGGCCGCCGCTGTTCTGGTCAAACACCAGTATCAGGCCACCCGAATGCAGCCACGGGTCGCGGCGAATCGCCTGCAGGATCTCGTCCGCAGCGATGGTATCGTCCGAGCAGTTAATCAGGGTGAGCTGCGGCAGTTCGTAGTTCAGATGCTCAACCGTTTCTTCCACGCTGCGCAGAAACGTCGCTTCGAAGTCGTCACGGTATTGCGCGCACGCCCGCTCAATCGCTTGGTTTACAAACTGATTGGTACTGACGACGGCGATGCTCTTCATGCAATCGCCCTACCGCGCATACCGTTGCGCAATTGAGCGCACCGAGCCCAGATAGCTCGAGCCGAACATATTCAGATGATTGAGCAGGTGATACAGGTTGTAGAGATCAACTCTGTCGCGATACCCCTTGTCCAGTGGCCACGCTTCGTTGTAGGCGGCGTAAAACTGCGGCGATAACCCTCCAAACAGCTCGGTCATGGCAAGGTCTGCCTCACGGTGCCCGTAGTAAACCGCCGGATCGATGAGCACCGCGTGCCCGTCGGCTCCAACCATGTAGTTGCCGCCCCACAGGTCGCCGTGCAGCAACGAAGGCTGTTCCGGCTCGGGGAGATAGCGGTCAAGGTTCTCGATAATCTGCATCACCGCCGAGACGGTCCGGCTGTCGGCACTTCGCTGCCGCTCGGTCAGCCGAATCTGGTAGCCGAGCCGATGGCGGGCAAAGAACTCGCACCACGTGTCGCAGAACGTGTTTATCTGCGGCGTGCGGCCGATGTGGTTGTCCGATTCAAATCCAAACCGATCCGCACCGGGCCGCCGGTGCAGTTCGGCCAGCGACTGCCCGAACGACGACCAGAAGTCAGGCGCGCGGCTGCCGCTCTCTATGTACTCGAGCGCCAGAAACTGGTGTTCGGCCGACTGGTACAGCGCCAACGGTCTGGGTGCGGTCGGTCCCGGGCCGGCGTGCAGCGCCGCCAGCCCTTCAGCCTCGGCGGCAAACAGCCCTTCGTACCTGCCGCTGTTCTGTTTGAGAAACACCCGCAGGCCGGTGTCAAAGGTCAGAACGGACGTCTGGTTGATCGAGCCTCCGGAGACCGGACGCCGATCCACCACTCGAACCGGCGAACCGACCGCCTCGGATACCGCCTCTGCCACATCACCCTTGCCCTCGATCACGCCCTTGATCACGCCGGTGGTTGCTCCTCCAGATCATCAAGCAGCGCTGCCCAGGTCCGCTCCACAATCTG
>PWMO01000532.1 GCA_003558175.1 Spirochaetaceae bacterium | reverse complement strand
CGCCGATAGTAACGAATTCACTCATGGTCGATCACGCCCCCGTTCCTGTGTCGTTCTCAGGCGTACTATGCCGGCATGATAGCGGGCTATCGAATAGCGAACCGGAAGCCCGTCGGTTGTGTAGGTGGTTCCGCGCACGATCAGCACCGGGTAGTTCTCCGGAATCTGAAGCAGCCTGGTCTCTTGCACCCCCGCGGGGCACGCGAGTATGGTCTCCTCCGCTCGGTCCAGGTTGAACCCGGTAGCCGTTTGCAGGTACTCAGTCATCCGGCCGCGTTCGAGATCATAGTCCAGCACGCTCTCAAAGCGGGGATACGGGAGCACCGCAGTATGGATGACGAATGGTACATCGCGCAGCAACCGCAACCGTTCCACCTCCACGATCTTCGCGGTGGAATCGATCTGCAGCGCGGTGGCCGCCTCGGCCGACGGTTGCGTGACATTGACCGCGAGAATGCGGGTAGTCGGAGAGACTCCGGCCGCATTCATCTTCTGCGAGAAACCGACCAGCAGACTGATGTTTTCCGTCATCGCCGGCAACGCAACAAACGTGCCCTTACCGGCGCTGCGGGTCAGAACGCCGCGGGTTACCAGGCGATCGTATACGGAGCGAACCGTGGTGCGGCTCACCTCGTACCGCTTCGCCACATGGTGCTCCGAGAATACCTGATCACCCGGCTTCAGCCGGCCGGAAGCGATCTCCTCCAGCAGCATCTCTTCAAGCTGCTGATGAATGGGAATCGGACGGTCTTTCGCAATTGCTTTCACAGTGCCTCGCATCATACATGTACATACAAGTGCTGTCAAGGAAAACTTTCGCAGTTGCCTGGAACCGGGCGGCGCGACGAGGCCCTCAAGCCGGCAATGGTCAGTTGCTGGACAGTGGGGTGCGGCCGCGCAGCGAACGCGCGATGGTGAGCCGGTCGGCGTACTCCAGGTCGCCCCCAACGGGCAACCCCAGCGCCAGGCGCGAGACCGCGACGCCACGATCTTCCAGCAGCCGAACCAGGTAGAGGGCGGTAGTATCGCCCTCCACGGTGGGATTGGTTGCCAGAATCACCTCTTTCACCTCGCCGGAATGCAGCCGCTCAATCAGTTTGCCGATCGTGAGGTCTTCCGGCCCGATGCCGTCTATCGGCGATATGACGCCGGTCAACGCGTGATAGAGGCCGCGGTACTCGCGGGTAGTCTCGAGCACGGCGATATCCTGCGGCTGCTCAACCACGCAGACGGTGGTTCGATCACGGCTCGGGTCGCTGCAGATGTCGCACGGGTCGGCCTCCGTGTAGTTGCCGCAGACGGAGCAGGGGCGAACCCGCTCTTTCAGGTGCATGATGTCGTGTGCCAGCGCGGTAGTGAAGCCTTCGTCCGCGGCGAGGAGATGATACGCAATGCGCAGAGCGCTCTTGCGGCCCACGCCCGGCAGTCGAGAAAGATGCTTGACCAGTGTATCGAGAACCGTCACTGTCTCACGTCCGGCACGTTCGACATGCCATGCTCCACGCCATGCTACATGCCCATGAATCCCGGCGGGATGTCCATGCCACCGGTCAGCGACGACATTTCCTCGCGCACGCGGTCCTTCACGTTGGCAACCGCATCGGTGAACGCGGCGCGTACGAGGTCTTCAAGCATCTGGATGTCCTCGGGGTCCACCACCTCGGGCGCAATGGTCACGTTGAGTACCGTAAATTCGCCCGAAATCTCAACCCGCACCATGTCCCCGCCGGCGGAGCCGGTTGCTCGAATAGTTTTGAGCCGCTGCTGCGCTTCTTGTATCTTGGACTGGATGTTCTGAAAGTTCTTCATCAGATCCATCGGATTCATCTGGGTTCTCCTTCGATCACTTCGCCGCGAAACACCTGGCGTACCATCTCGACCTGCTCGCTGTGCTGCGCCTGCGACGCGGGCGACTTGCCGCGAACGTGCACCGACACGGTGACCGGCTCGTCAAGCGCGGCGCGCACCACTTCACGTACGGTCTGGATCTCCTGTTCAACCGCTCCCACGGCGAAGGCGCTGTCGACGGTGATGGATAGTTCAGTCTGACCGAGCTCCCACGCTTCGGCGTGTTCGAGCACGGTGGCGAGTGTCGGCTTGCGCGAACGCAACGCAGCAACGATCTCTTCGATCTTTTCGTCTTCAACCCGGCGCATGCGGTCGTCGGCAGGTGCGGAGTGCGCGCGTGATTCGTGCTCTCGTGTTTCCTGCTGTCGCGCAGGGCCCGCAGGCGCACCGACTGCCTGTGCGCCGGCCGCCTCTGCTTCCGCCGCCTCTGTCTCGGCCTGCTCCGTCCCGGCAGCCGGGGCGCCGACTTGCGCCGCTTCGGCCGCCGCGGCTTCGGTCCGGGGAGAGTTCGCAGACGGTGCGCCGACCGCCCTCGCAGCCGATCGCTGTTCGCCGCCGCGCGCACTTCCGCTGCTGCCGGCACCGCTACCGCCGATGGTGCCGCTGGAACCGCCGCCGCTCAGTGAGCGCTTCAGCAGCTCGATTCGGCGCAGGATCTCGGCGCTGGTGAGATACCCTGAAAGCGCGCCAAGCCGACTGACTACCAGCTCAAGTTCGTAGCGCGGATTGACCGAGTAGCGCATATTGCGGAAGAGCTCCACCAGCAGTGCCAGCGCGTGTTCCAGCTGCGACTCGCTGAAGCCTTCG
>PWMO01000321.1 GCA_003558175.1 Spirochaetaceae bacterium | reverse complement strand
GCGCAACTACCCTGAGGAGTTCAGCGCCATCTTCGAGCGCGGTCAGTGTCCCGCGGACCCCACCATCTACGTCAACATCACCGCAAAGGTGACACCGGAAGACGCGCCGGACAACGGCGAGAACTGGTTCGTGCTCATCAATGCGCCGTGCGACACCGGCCAGGACTGGGAGGCCGAGACGGCGCGCGTCCGCGCCCGCATTCTCGAGCGGCTCTCCCAACTCTTCCGCACCAACATTGCGGACGCAATCGGCGCTGAGTCGGTGATGACCCCACGCGATATCCAGCAGAAGACCGCCAGCTACGGGGGAGCGCTCTACGGCATCTCTTCCAACAGCCGTACGGCCGCTTTCTCGCGCCATCCCAACCGCTCCCGGCGCTACCAGGGGCTCTACTTCTGCGGCGGCAGCACCCACCCGGGCGGCGGCATGCCGCTCGTGCTGCTCTCGGGAAAGATAACCGCCGAATTGATGCAGCGCTACGAGCGGTAGCACTCCATGCCGGGCGCCGCGCGGTGCGGCTACTGGTGTAACGGCGGCTTGCGGGCGTAGCCCAGGTAGCAGAGACTCTTGAAAATAGACTCGTGACAGCGAAACAGGGCGCACAGGTCGCGAAAGTCGATCTTATCGGCGACTATCTTCGGCAGTTGCGGCAGATTGCGAACGAAGCCCCAGCCGGGCATCACGCCTTTGATACTTTCCTGCCTTAAGCCAACGGATTCCATCGCCCGACGCAACTCGCGCGGCTTGATGAAATGGCGCCAGCTGTGAATGTTGGACGGCATGACCCGTGTCGGTGGGAAGTTCTGCATGAAGAAAATCACCACCAGGTAGCTCACCAGAGTGCGGTTTACGGTTTCAAAGAAAAAGAATCCGCCGGGAACGAGTACGCGTTCGATCTCAGCAACAACCTTGCGGTAATCCTGCACGTGCTCGAGCACGTCGAGGCAGAAGACCATATCGAAGTGATTGTCCGGGAACTCAAGCGATTCGCCCACACCTTCATGATAGGTGATGTCGAGGTTTAACGCCCGTGCGTGTTCGCGCGCCGTGCGCAGACTGGGAACGGATGGATCGATCCCCGTGGTATCAAGGCCAAACTTTGCGATCTCTTCGGTGAGAAAGCCGCCGCCGCAGCCGATATCGAGCACTTTTCTGCCGCGGTAGTTGTAAGTAAGCTCGACCAGGTGCCTGATTACAAAGGCAAACCGGATCGGATTCATCATGTAGCGAATAATGGCCAGCGGGCTTTCGGTGTCCGACCACCAGTACGCAGCGTCGCGATCGTAGAATTCGTTGTCAACAAACGTTTTCTTCTTTCGCTTCATAGTTGTCTTACTATAACATGAAATATCGAATCGTGCATGAAAGAACGATACTTGCCGTCACGTGCGACCCCAGCGTTCGGCAGCTTCAAAGATCGCCCTGACATTCTCCGTTTTGGCGTTTGCCGGCAGCGTGCAGCCGGTCGAGAGTATGAAACCGCCGTCGCCGTTGAATGTCTCGATCAGGCGGCGGCAGTAGTCCAGCACCTCGCCGCGCTCACCAAAAGCGGTCAACGCGGCAGGGACGTTCCCTTTGACGCACATGTGCCCACCCAGAACCTCCTTCACCTTTGTCATGTCGGTGTGGCCGTCCAGCTCGACAATGCACTTCCGCGCGGGAAAGCGTCTGAAGACCTCGAGCCGGTCCGTCCACCGGGTGTCGCAGTGCAGGATCGGCGTGATCCCGGCGTCGATCAGCATGCCGACAATGGTCTTGATATTGGGGTAGACAAACTCCTCAAAATGAACCGGGGAGATGAAGGCTCCCGATGAACGCGACAGTGCGACAAACACGCGCTTCACCCCCACCAGCCTGGCCCAATGAATGGAAAGGCGTGTCATCGCTCTTGCCCAGGCGGGACCTGCCCGTTTGACGGCCTCTGGGCGGTCGTAGAGATCGGTACACATCGGCCCCAGGCTTCGCCCAATCGAGAAGTACTCAAACAGCGGGCCGGGATGCATGAAGCCCGCCGCCGGCTCAATGCCCGCTGCCCGCAACGCTCTTGCGTTGGCGCGCGAAGCGCGGACAAACGAGAGTACCATCAGCACTCCCCGCGCGGTGTTGATTCCGGGGTACTGGCGACGGGCAACCTCGCGCAGAAAACGCAACAGCCCGATGCGCTCGAACAGGGCGTAGTCTTCCGGTTCCAGTAACTCGTATTCAACCACCTGATGGATGTCATCTTCCGGCAGGTCGATGCCGGGCCAGTGGATCCGGGCCGGCGCAGCGAGGAGCATGAGCTCGCTGGCGTTCTCGCCCATGTACGTCATATCCCAGGGGCCGAGCTCGACGGCGGTCCGCAGAATAGCCGCAAACCGCTTCTGATTGTCAAAAATGAACTGCTGTTTGGACAGGTTTGTATACGACGCGGCATAGAGACCGAGCCACGGTGCAACCGGCACGCGGTCGGTCTTCTCAAGTGCGATGGCTGCTTCTACGCGCGTCGCGGAGTCCATGTCTCTCACATACTACCACGGAACGCGCCGTTCGAGCCGTGCAAGCGCTCGCTCCGCAATCTACCCATCCGACGAGCGAACGCTCAGCGCCGCTCCAGCTCCTCAATGAGCGCCTTCAGGTAGTCCGGTAGATCGGGTGGCCGGCGGCTCGATACGATG
>PWMO01000229.1 GCA_003558175.1 Spirochaetaceae bacterium | reverse complement strand
TGGTCTTGGACCCATCGTAGTCCACCGCCAGGCCGCCACCGAGGTCGATGTAGCCCATCGGCGCACCCTCTTCGGCAAGCTCAGCGTAGAAGCGCACGGTCTCGTTGACCGCCATGCGGATGTCGCGAATATTGGGGATCTGCGACCCGAGATGGTAGTGGACCAGGCGGATGCAGTCCAGCATGTCTTCGGCCTTCAACACGTCCACCACGTCCACCAGCTGGGTGGTAGTCAGTCCAAAGAGGCTGAAGTCCCCGCCTGATTCGCTCCAATGCCCTCCCGCCTTGGCGGCCAGCTTCAAGCGCAACCCGATGTTAGGCTTGATTCCGGTGGCGCGCGAGCGCTCGATCAGCAGCGGCAACTCACCGAGCATCTCGACCACGAAGAAGACCTTGTAGCCCATGCGCGTGGCCTGCAGTCCCAGATCGATGAACTCACGGTCCTTGTAGCCGTTGCAGATGAGCGGACTGTTGGTGTTGTTCAGCATTGCCAGTGCCACGATCAGCTCGGCCTTGCTGCCCGCTTCCAGCCCGTGATCATAGCGCGTCCCAAAGCGCGCGATCTCCTCGATTATCTCGTGCTGCTGGTTTACCTTGATGGGAAAGACGCCCTGGTAGGCGCCGCTGTACTGGTAGGCCTTGATCGCCTTGCGAAAGCTCTCGTTGATGCGTTCGATCTGCGCGTCAAGGATATTCTGGATGCGCAGCAGGATGGGGAGCCCCAGGCCGCGCGCTTCAATGCCGGAGAGGATGTCCATCAGGCTGACGGACACCGAGCCCCCGGGAAACCGCACCGTCACCACTGCCTCGCCGCGTTCGTTGAGATCGAAGTACCCGCCGCCCCATTCTTTTACGCCGTAGAGGTCGGCCGAATCAGAGATCTTCCATTGTCGCAGCAATTCTTTGGGCACCGTGCATCTCCTGAGGTCTTTCGATTGGTCAAATGTACTACAATCGCGGGGATCACGCAAAGACCGACGCAGGACTTGACCATCGTCTGCAGCGGTGCAACGATAGTCTATGACGCAGGAGGTGCACAATATGAAAAGGCCACTCTGCGCGCTCCTTCTTCTGGTTCTCACGGCGAGTCTATTGGCCGCCGATGTGACTATCAACGACGCGGTGCTCCGTGATCTCAGTACTCTCGAACCCGAAGCGGCGACTGAGCGATTGCAGTCTTTCTCCCCCGACGAGGGGGTTGCATACGGAGTAGCGCTGTTCCAGCTCTGGCTGCGCGACGGTAAGGGTGAGGCGGCGGAGCTGATCCTTGAGCGAACGCGAGCGATCGCGGCCGATGCCGGGATGCATCAGCAGGAAGCCGAACTCACGGCAACGCGGGCAATGCTGCTGCAGCGGCGTGGCCACGTGCGCGAGGCAATGGAGCTGGTGCGGCGGTCTATTGCCGCGTATGAAGAGGCTGGCGTTGTCCGTGCACGGCTGACCATGATGATGTTTCTGGGCAACTTGCAACACCGTTACGGCGCCTTGTCCGCAGCGTTGCAAACCATGGAGGAGCTGCTGCAGTACCGCCGCGAGATGGACGACGAGCTCTTCTACGCCGACACGCTGACCGAGGCAGCGATGCTGCGCTACAAGACCGGGCGTCTCGACGGGCTGACCGATGCGCTGGAAGAGGCGCTGACGATCTACCGCGAGCACGAGCAGGATAACGGAATCGGTACGGTTTATCGCATCTACGGTAACTACTACAACGCGCAGCGCAATCCCAGGGTGGCGCTGGAGTATTACGAGCGCGCCCGCGAACGCTACGTGCGTACCAATAACGTTCACGACTACGCCAACATCTCGTTCAATATCGGAATCGTGTACGTCAGTCTTGGGGCCGCCGAGGATGCGGTTGGGTACTTCGAGAACGCGATCGAGAACTTCGCTGCGGCCGGATCGTTTGCCGGCGCGGGAATGGCCGGGACCGAACTGGGGCGCGCCCTGTTCAACCTGAACCGGTTTGACGAGGCCCGCATGATCGTGAACCAGGCTAAACGCCATCTGGAAGGCAGCCAGTCGTTCCGGCGCCTGGCCCAGGCGCACACCATCTACGCCGCCATTCGGTATGCTCAGGGGAACCGGGAGGAAGCGATCGACGCGTACCGTGAGGCGCTCGCAATCTACCGTGAACTGGGTCTGGAAGAGGACGCGCGGCAGGTGCTCGAGCTGATCAACCGCGTTCGCGACGGGTCACACCGCGGGCTGGGAATCTAGGGCCGCGGACACGGAACCGGCGATACGGTGCCGCGGACGAGGAGCCACGCGGGCGTTGTGGTGCCGGCGGCGAGGCCCGGGCCAGGCGGCCGGACCGGCGCAGGCCAGCTACAGTTACTCGCGCCGCTCGATCGAAATAAATGAGCGGCGGGGCTGCCCGACATAGACCTGCCGCGGCCGGACGATTTTCTGTTCCGGGTCATTGCGCATCTCGAGCCAGTGTGCGATCCAGCCCGGAAGGCGTCCCAGTGCGAACATCACGGTGAACATATTGGTGGGGATGCCCATCGCCCGGTAGGCAATCCCGGTGTAGAAGTCCACGTTGGGGTAGAGCCGCTTTTCCCGGAAGTACTCGTCGGCCAGCGCCGCTTCCTCAAGCTCCATGGCGATATCGAGCAGCGGGTCACGCGTAATGCCGAGATGATTCAGCAGCTTGCGGCAG
>PWMO01000166.1 GCA_003558175.1 Spirochaetaceae bacterium | reverse complement strand
TCGAGCCCGACGAGCAGTACCTGATGGAAGACGGGCTGACCGGTGAGCGCTACATCTGGAACGGCCCGACCAACTACGTGCAGCTGGACCCGCACGACATGCCGGCGCATGTCTTCACCGTCCGCCGCCGACTGCGGCGCGAAACGGACTTCGACTATTTTATGTAGCTTTGTGTAGCCGATCGGTCGGCGCCCGCGCCACTCAACCGGCGCCCGCGCCACCAAGCCGGCACCGGTCATCGCGCCGCGCGGCAGCGCCGGCGCCTGTCGGCAACAAACGGCGCCTGCCGGCGCGACGCGGGGAACCAACCGGCGCGACGCCGGCGAGCAAACGCGGAACGAACGCGCAAGCAACGAGGAAGCAACGTGAGAGAAAAGCGAACCAACCACCAGGTCATCAGCTCATCGGATCCGCTCTGGTACAAAGACGCGGTCATCTATGAGCTGCACATAAAGTCGTTCTCCGACAGCAACAACGACGGCATCGGCGATCTCCCCGGCGTCATCCGCAAGCTCGACTACCTGCAGGATCTCGGCGTCACCGCCATTTGGCTGCTGCCGTTCTACCCCTCACCGCTGCTTGACGACGGCTACGACATCGCCGACTACTTCAGCATCAACCGCGACTACGGCACCATCGCCGATTTCAAGCGCCTGCTGCGCGAAGCGCACCGCCGCGACATCCGCGTCATCACCGAGCTGGTCATCAACCACACCTCGGACCAGCACAAATGGTTCCAGCGCTCGCGACGCGCCCGGACCGGCTCCGTCCATCGCGACTACTACGTCTGGAGCGACACGCCCGAGAAGTACCAGGACGCGCGCATCATCTTCACCGATTTCGAAACCTCCAACTGGTCCTGGGATCCGGTCGCCGGCGCCTACTTCTGGCACCGCTTCTATCATCATCAGCCCGACCTCAACTTCGACAACCCTCGCGTTCGCGAAGAGATCCTCGGTGTGCTGGACTTCTGGTTTGACATGGGTGTCGATGGAATGCGGCTCGACGCCGTGCCGTACCTCTTCGAGCGTGACGACACCAACTGCGAGAACCTGCCCGAGACGCACGCCTACCTCAAGGAGCTGCGCGCCCACATGGACGCCCGGTTCAGCGACCGCATGCTGCTGGCCGAAGCCAACCAGTGGCCGGAAGACGCCGCCGAGTACTTCGGCAACGGCGACGAGTGTCACATGGCGTTTCACTTTCCCATCATGCCGCGGCTGTTCATGTCGCTGCGGATGGAAGACCGCTTCCCCATCATCGACATGCTCGAGCAGAGTCTCGATATCCCCGAGAACTGCCAGTGGGGCATGTTTCTGCGCAATCACGACGAACTCACCCTCGAGATGGTCACCGACGAGGAGCGCGACTACATGTACCGCGCCTACGCCCAGGACCCGCGCGCCCGCATCAACGTCGGCATCCGCCGCCGCCTCGCCCCGCTGCTCGACAACAATCGCCGCCGCATCGAGCTGCTCAACTGCCTCCTGCTGGCGCTGCCGGGAACCCCAATCATCTATTACGGCGACGAAATCGGCATGGGCGACAACTACTACCTCGGCGACCGCGACGGTGTGCGCACGCCCATGCAGTGGAGCCCCGACCGCAACGCCGGCTTCTCGCAGGCCAACCCGCAGAGCCTCTACCTGCCGGTCATCGCCGACCCCGAATACCACTACTCAACGGTCAACGTCGAGAACCAGAGCCGCAACCTCTCGTCGCTGCTCTGGTTCATGCGCCGCATCCTCGCCGTGCGTAAGCAGTACCGCGCCTTCGGCCGCGGCACCATCGAGTTTCTCTCCTCGGACAACCCCAGCGTGCTGACCTTCGTGCGCAACTACGAAGACCAGACCATCCTGGTGGTCGCCAACCTGTCGCGCCACGGCCAGGCGGTCACCATCCAGTCGGGCGGCTTCTCCGGCCACCGCGTCATCGAGATCTTCAGCGACAACGAGTTCCCCTCAATCGGCGACACACCCTACACGCTGACTCTGGCACCGCACGGCTTCTACTGGTTCGAGCTGCAGCGTGCCGCAGTGCAGGGCATCCAGGAGAGCGACGAAGCGATGCATGTCGAATCGAGCGCCGGCTGGGCCCGCGTGCTCACCAGCGGTGCCGAAAAGCAGTTGCTCGCGGTCATCCGCAAGTACCTCGCTCGCGCCCGCTGGTTCGGCGGCAAGGGGCGCGCCATTCGCCGAGTGGCCTTCGGCGAAACGCTCAGCCTCCCGGTAGAAGACGAGCTCTTTCACATCGTGCGCCTCGACGTAGTCTATTCCAGGGGCGTGCGGGAGCAATACCTGCTGCCGCTCGGCTTCGCCGTGCAGGAGCAGGAAGCAACCCTGCTGCGCGAATCACCCCAGGCGGTGATCGCCTACCTGCAGACCAGGGACCACGAGGGCGTGCTCTACGACGCCGTCTACAGCCGCGACCTTCACGTCGGCCTGCTCGAAGCGATCGCCCAGAAGCGCAACAAGCGCTACGGCCGCACCCGCCTCATCGCCCGCCGCGGCACCACCTTCTGGCAGATGACCACCCCGGCCACCGCGGCCGCCGGCCCCGGAGCCGCCGCCACCATCCCCGGAGCCACCGGCACCGTCTCCGGAGCAACCGACTCTCCGCCCGCCGCCGCCACCGCCGCCACCGCCGAGGCCGCCGCCCCCAACTCCG
>PWMO01000160.1 GCA_003558175.1 Spirochaetaceae bacterium | reverse complement strand
GCAGCGCCAGCCCGCCGCCACCTTCGTGGAGCTGCCCGACAGCGGCCACCTGCTGCCCCTGGAACGCCCCGAGCAGGTGGCACAGATCATTCTGAACTGGCTTGGGGAGTTGAGAATCCCCGCCCTTGACTCCGCGGCGCGGCGGTAGTAGGGTACCTCAGCATCAGTACCGGCGAGGATTATTCACCATGACCGTATCGATCTATCGGTGGTCCGATCTGTCCGACGAGCGGCGGCAGGCGCTGTTGCGGCGAGCAGAGGCAGACATCAGCGAGGTTCTTCCGGCAGTACAGAAGGTCGTAGACGACGTGCGCGCGCGTGGTGACGCGGCGCTGCGCGATTACGCGCTGCGGTTTGACGGCGCCGACCTCTCGGGTCTGCCGCTCGAGGTAACACCAGAGGAATACGAACAGGCGGAGGCGCGGCTTGACGGTTCGGTCAAGCGGGCGCTGCAATTTGCCATAGAGAACGTGCAGCGCTACCACGAGATCCAGCTGTCGCGCGCCATGCCGATGCTGGAGATTCGCCCCGGGATCTGGGCCGGTGAGCGCACCACGCCGATTCCGTCGGCCGGTCTCTACGTCCCTCGCGGCCGGGGCAGCTTTCCTTCCATGTTCTACATGCTGTCGGTTCCCGCGGTACTCGCCGGCGTACCCGAAGTGGTGGTAGCAACACCGCCGGGGCCGGACGGTACGGTGGACGACGCCTGCCTCTACGCGGCGCGGCTCTGCGGCGTACAGCGCATCGTGCGTGCAGGAGGTGGGCAGGCGGTTGCGGCGCTGGCCTATGGCACCGAAAGCGTACCGGCGGTGGCCAAGATTGTCGGGCCGGGCAGCGTATACGTGGCGGCGGCCAAGCGCATCGTGTCCGGCATTGTCGACACCGGCGTTCCCGCTGGACCGTCCGAGAGTATCATTCTGGCGGATAAGACCGCCGATCCGTGGAAGGTGAGTCTCGACCTGCTGGTAGAGGCCGAACACGGATCGGACTCGAGCGCACTGCTGGTGACTCCCAGCGCACCGCTGGCTGAGGCGGTGGCTGAGATTGTTCCCTCGCTGATTGAGACCACGCCGGAGCCACGCAAGACCTTCCTGGTAGACGTGTTTTCCTCCTACGGGGGTATTATCCTGGCCGACGATCCCGGGCACGCTGCGGACATCGTCAACCAGTTTGCTACCGAGCATCTGCAGATTCAGACCGCCGAGCCGTACGCCACGCTGGGACTGATCCAGAATGCGGGCGAGATCCTGCTTGGTGAACACACGGTATTCAGCCTGGCCAATTATGCCGCCGGCGCCAACGCTATTCTGCCGACCGGTGCCCGGGCGCTCACCTGGTCTCCAGTGTCGGTGCACGACTTCCAGAAGCGCTCATCGGTAGTCCACATCACCGCCGACGGGTACCGCGCGATGAAAGATCACGTGATCACCCTCGCCGACTACGAGGGCTTCCCCGGCCACGCACAGGCGCTGCGGCGGCGCGAGGAATCAATAGGTTGATGGGCACCGTGGTTCCGCGCAGTCACGCGATCCTTTCAGGAGTGCGGTCGCACGCCGCAAACACAACCACGCCGGAACAATGATTACAAGTGTAGAAGAAGGCTTTGCCTGGTTCGAGTCGTTTACCAACCTCGAGAAAGGGCGCCACGTTCCGCGCGAATACCGACTGGGCCGCATGCACGCGCTGCTGGCCGCATTCGAAGACCCCCATCTCGAGCTTAATGCAATTCACGTTGCGGGTTCCAAGGGCAAGGGGTCAACCGCTGCGTTTCTGCAGTCGGTGCTGACCGAAGCGGGCTATCGAGTGGGCGGTTACTACTCACCCCACGTGACCTCATACCGCGAACGGTTTCTGGTCACCCCGGTCACCCCGGATGACCAACAGATTCTGCGCCTCATGCGCTGGATCGAGAGGCACGTGCACCGCATGCTGGCCGCCGATCCCACCAACGAGCCGACAACCTTCGAGCTGCTGACTCTGCTGGGATTTCTGCTCTTTCGCGAGCTGGAGCTCGACTGGGTGGTCCTCGAAACCGGGCTTGGCGGCCGGCTCGACGCCACCAACGTCGTCACACCGCGAGCATCCGTGATTACCGCGATCGAGCTCGAGCATACCGAGTACCTGGGAGACACCATCGCCAAAATCGCCGCCGAGAAGGCCGGTATCATCAAGCCCGGCGTGCCGGCTTTCAGCGCGCTGCAGCGCCCCGAAGCGCTGTCACAGATAGCGGCGCGCGCAGACCAAGTAGCCGCGCCGTTGTGGCGCTTCGACGCCGAAGTGCAGATCGCCGCCAGCGCAATCGCAGAGTTCACGCTGCGCCGAACCGGTGAGCGGTTCACGGTGCAACTGCGGCTGCCCGGTGCGCACCAGGCGCGCAACGCGGCGCTGGCCGCCGGCGTGATACGCGCGCTCCTGCCACAGCTGCCCTGCCAGACCATCGCCCGCGGGCTGGAGCATGCATGGATCCCGGGGCGGCTCGAACGGCTCGGCGGCGAACCTCCGTGTTACCTCGACGGCGCCCACACCCCTGAGTCGGTAGCGGCGGTAGCCGAGGCGTTCACCGCCCTGGCCGGCACGCCGCGAGAGGGCACGGCCCGGGTGCTGATTTTCGGCGCCGCTGCCGGAAAGGATGTAGCGGGCATGGCGGATCGGCTCGCACCGCACTTTG
>PWMO01000233.1 GCA_003558175.1 Spirochaetaceae bacterium | reverse complement strand
ACGGCACCCTCACCGCGGAGAACGTCCGCGGAAACCTGGAGTTCCTGCGAGACCCCATCGGTCCGGCCAAAGTATTCCTGGTGTTGCAGGAGAAGCAGCTGCAGCTGTCACCGTTTACCGCACCGGTGGGCAACGGCAGCGGAACGCTGCGGGGTGTCATCGTGCTGCATCGCTGGACGGTGGATGAGTATCAGATTGACATCGAGACCGACGAGGTGGGAGTTCCGGTCCGCTATACGTTCGGCGGTCTGAGCGTCGACGGCTACGGGGTGGGAAACATGCGGATAGCAGGAGCTCCGGGCGTCACCAATATCAGCGGCGACATAGAGGCGCGCGCAACGACGCTCGCGGTGAGCACGCGCGAAGAGCCGCGCGAGCCGGACCCGGCGACCCTCACCACGGTGGACCTCACGTTGCGCACCGGGCGTCGCGTGGAGTTTCTCTGGCCGTCGCGGGAGTTCCCGGTTGTTCGCTCTTTTGCGCAGGCCAACGAGCGCCTGGCGCTCGAGTACTCCGATGATGCCGGTACGTTCCGGTTGCGCGGCAACGTCGGTATCCAGGGCGGCGAGATCTACTATTTCGACCGCAACTTCTATATCCGCGAGGGGAACATCGTCTTCGACGAGACCGAAGAGCAGTTCGACCCGCGCCTGCGCGCGCGAGCGGAGCTGCGCGAAGTCGGCCGAGACGGACCGGTGCGGATCTTCCTGATTGCCGACGGCGCGCGCCTCAGCGAGTTCTCGCCACGGTTTGAATCCACGCCTACCATGACGGACGCCGAGATCGCGTCGCTGATCGGCGGCAGCCTGATAACCGGGAGCGCCGACGACGTCTTCAACATCTCTACCGCAATGCTGGCAACCACCGATCTCGTGTCGCCGCTGGGGATCATGTCGGGAGTAGAGAGCAGCATTCGCGACGCCCTCAGGCTCGACCTTTTCTCGGTGCGCACGCAGCTGTTCCAGAACCTTGTGGTGGGGGCGCTGGACGATACCGGTAATGACCCTCTTGACAACACCTCCCCATCTCTTGGACAGTATCTGGACAACACGACGGTCTTTCTCGGCAAGTATCTCGGATCATCTCTGTTTCTGGAGTTGCTGGTCCAGATCAGGGCGAGAAACCCACTGGAGACGGAGGCGCGAACTGTTTCGGGTATTGAGGTGGACTCGGAGATTGGGCTCGAATTTCAGACACCGTTTTTCGATCTGCACTGGAGTATCATGCCGCAAAACCCGCAGACGCTCTTCGTCAGCGATACGACGTTTTCCTTTTCGTGGGGATTCTCGTACTGACCGTTCGTGTATCGGACTCATGTCATGTTCCACTGCAAGGAGATAATATGCGCAAATGCCTGCTGATCGCCGGCGTAATTCTGCTCCTGTGGCCCCTGGCCGCACAGGCACAAACAAGCGATGAAGAATGGTTCCAGAACCGGCCGATAGAAGACATTCAGTTTGAGGGGTTGCGCAGCGTCTCAGCGAGTGAGCTTCAGGGCATCGTTGACCCGTTCATCGGCCGCGAGTTTACCGATTCGCTGTTTCTCGATCTGCAGCGGCGCCTCTACGCGCTGGACTTCTTCGAGCGGATCGTGCCGGAGGCAATTCCGGCCGACGACGCGCGCAGCGCGGTGATCCTGGTCTTTCGCGTTACCGAACGGCCGCTGGTCGACGACGTCCGCTTCTCCGGCAACCGCAACGTGCGTGCCGGGCAACTGCTGGACGCCATTCTGCTCAGCAGGGGCGACGTGGTAACCCAGTCGCGAATACGCGTTGACGAACAGGCAATCCGCAACCTGTACCTCGAACGGGGGTTCCCGGACGTTGAAGTGCGCGGAACCACCGAGGAAATTCCCGATTCGCCCGATCACGTGGTGGTCTTCAACATCGACGAAGGCTCGCAGGTGCGAGTGCGTGAGATCCTCTTCTCAGGGAACAGCTACGCCTCGGCCGGCACGCTGCGCGGCGTGATGGAAACCAAGCAGCAGTCGCTCTTCAACCGGGGAATATTCCAGGAGGCGCTGCTCGAACAGGATCGTGCGGCAATCGAGCGCTACTACCGTGAACGTGGCTTTGTCGATGCGCGCGTGCTCGATATCGCACGCGAGTTCGAACGCTATGAAGAGGCCGAGCGAACCTTCCTGACACTGACGGTCTTTCTTGAAGAGGGACTGCAGTACACCTTTGGCGGCATGGAGTTCCGCGGTAACTCGATCTTTGACGACGAGCAGCTGCAGCGGCGCGTACGAATGCAGCCGGGCAACGTGCTCAACATGTCGCGACTCGATGCCGACTATCAGCGCGTCGCGGATCTCTACTACGAGAACGGCTACATCTTCAACAGCATCACCCGGCAGGAAGTGCGTGACGAAGCCACCAACACCATCTCTTTCGTGGTGAACATCGTCGAACGCAACCGGGCGCATATCGAGAACATCGAGATCCGCGGCAACGACAAGACCGCAGACTTCGTTATCTACCGCGAGATTCCGCTGGAAGTTGGCGATATCTTCAGCGCCACCAAGATCCGCCAGGGCATGCAGGGCCTGGCCAACCTGCAGTACTTCAGCAACATCGTACCCGAGACGCCGCAGGGCAGTGAAGAAGGGTTGATGGACCTGATCATCAACGTAGAAGAGGGCAGTACCGCCGATATCCGCTTTGGGGTTGCGTT
>PWMO01000452.1 GCA_003558175.1 Spirochaetaceae bacterium | reverse complement strand
TTGCCACTGTTGAAAAGCTCGTTCCCCTTACGAATCAGGGCACTTTTCTGCTCGAGCGACAGACCCGGCCGCCGAGCGGCAGCTACTTTGACAAATCCGGGCGCGGGGGGCAGTTTCTCGTTTACGTTAACCATTCCGCCGGCCAACCCTCGGCGTTCGCCGCCCCATGTATCTCACAATATAGATCAAAAAAGCGGTGAATTCCATTGTCGCCAACCGAAACATTTCTGCGCGGCGCACTTTGCATACGGTTGAATTATCGGTCAGATTCTTCCTTTTGTCGACATTGATGCGGTGCCGCCGGATCCGGGTGCATAGGCCTGAGAAAGCGCACGCCCCATCGCCTTGAACAGCGCTTCGGTCATGTGATGGCTGTTGAGACCGTAGCGCACAATCAGGTGTAGATTGATTCTGGCCCGCACCGCCAGACCCCAGAAGAATTCTCGGAACAGCGCGACGGGAAACTGACCGCAGTAATCCTGGGGGTAGTCCGCTTCATACACCAGGTAGGGCCGATTGCAGACATCAACTACCGCCTCACCAAGTGCGTCGTCCATCGGTATGATTGAATGCCCATACCGCTGCACGCCGTCAAGCTGCTGAAAAACGGTGTAGAGCGCGTCCCCGAGCACAAGCCCCACGTCTTCAACGGTGTGGTGATACTCCACCTCCAGGTCTCCGCCGGCCTGCACGCACAACCCGATCGAACCGTGAAACGCCATCGCGTTCAGCATATGGTCAAAGAACGGGATTCCGGTGGCAATCTCGATCCGCGACGGATCGGCGAGGTTCACGCTCAAAGAGATCCTGGTCTCCTTGGTGTCGCGGATGGCTTCCGCATACTGCGGGTTGGCGGTCTTCTCACTCATCGTGCTCTCCTTCAGGTTTTTCGTGCTGGTTTGTCGCCCAGGTTTGTCACTGCATCTCGCCGCGTGATCTCCCGTCCCTCACCGTTCAGCGCCTTGCTCGCCGTTCAGAATACCAAGGAGCTCTTCCACCTGTTGATAGCGAAACTTGTAATACGCGGGATTCGCGATCAGGTGCACCGAGATCTGCGCCAGTTCCTCCGTGACTACCAGGTCGTTTGCCTCGAGTGTGGAGCCCGTTTCCACCAGGTCCACAATGTATGGAGCGAGGCCGAGCACGGGTGCAAGCTCCACCGAGCCGCCGAGCCGGATCACCTCCACCGGGATCCCGCGATCGTGGAAGAAGTCGTGGGCGAAGCGGGTAAACTTGGTGGCTACCCGCAGTCTGCCGTGATCTTGATCCGGATTATGGTCACGGCGGCCGGCAAGACACATGCGCGTACTGCCGAACGGAAGAGTCATCAGCCGATAGTAGTCAAAGCCGTACTCGTACAGGACGTCGTCGCCGCAGATCCCAAGGCCGGCGATACCGTGATTGACGTACACGGGAACGTCGCTGTTTTTCACCAGCATCAGTCTGACCCGGCCGGTGCCGTCTTCGGCCACCAGTTTGCGCCTCTCGAACGAGAACTGCAGGCCGCACTCGCCAAAGAGCGCCCGCACGCTATCGTGCAGCCGCCCCTTAGGCACCGCAATGGTTAATGGTTCGCGCCGCGCTGTGCCCGAAGCGTTTGCCGTTCTGTCTTTCATAGGGTCACGCTCCTGCCGTCCTGCCGTCTCGCCTCGGCGTCACGCAGCCGTTGCAGAAAGGTTTCTCCTGCGGCGTTCTCCGAAGGCGGCGGTTGGAAGCGGGCGTGCAGCGCTGCGTCATCCTGCAGCTTACGCAGCATGAGCGAGAACCCTACTGCCGGCGTCTCAAAGCCGAACAGGCCGTACAGGCGATCGTAGCGGCCGCCGGCCGCAATTGAGGTATCAAGTCCGTCCACGTAGGCGCGAAACGCCACGCCGGTATGGTAGGGCTGGCTGCCGATCTCCGAGAGGTCGACGCGATACGGTGTCGGGTCTTCGGCCTGGGTCAGAATTGAGGCGAGCTGCATCAACTGCTGCAGGCAACGGGTTTCATCGCTGCTCAGTCGCGAGTTCAGACTCTCGCTCAGCTCGCCGAGGGCGTTCAGCGGGCCAATGAAGGAGTACAGACGTTGCAGCGCTTCGATGCGCGCGGAGTTCTCGCCGAGCGCTTCGGCTTCGAAGGCAAACTGCTGCATGTCGCGCAGGACGATGGCGCGGCGCAGCCGGCGACGAGCAAGCGACCCCGCCTCGCCAAACCCTGCATTAAAGAGGGCGCGTGAGCCGATGTGGATGAAGAAATCGGGCGCACCGATGTGCTCAAGCGTTCGCCGTAGCAGCAAGACCACCTCAAGGTCGGCGTCAATGGTTTGCGGACCGATCAGCTCGATTCCGGTCTGAAAGAACTCGTTGCGCGAAATATCCTCGCGATTCTGATGACGCAGAATGGTGTCCGCGTAGCAGACGCGAATCGGCAGGTCCTCTTCCCGCAGGATCATGCCCATCTGCTTGGCAAGGAAGAGCGTGACGTCGCTGCGGAGCATCAGCAGATCGCCGTCGCGGTCGATCAGGCGATAGATGCTGCGCGTGTCGTCATCCGACAGCAGGGAGGCGTACGCGTCGTAATAGTCCACCACCGGTGTCTGCGCCGGAAGGTAGCCCCACTGGTAGAAGAGGCGCTCGACCTCGGCGGTGAGCATTCTGTGTCGATAGGCTTCTTCCAGGTAGAACCCCTCGGTGCCCT
>PWMO01000436.1 GCA_003558175.1 Spirochaetaceae bacterium | reverse complement strand
GTGCCGATGGCAACAATAGCCTCGGGCGAATAGCCCGACTGTTCCACCTGCGCCGCCAGTTCGGCTACGGTTGCGTGAATCTCATTGTACGAAAAGGCGATTGGTTCCATGAGCTACCATACGCGACCGGAGGCAGTTTGTCCATGCGCTGCCGGCTGTCGCAGCGCGTTTTTCGGGCCGAGCCGGTTTTTGAGGCCGAGCCGGTTTTTCGGGTCCGCCTGTGCTACTATAAGCGCATACACGAACCACATTCACACGAAGGAGCACGATTCATGAAGAAGCTGCTACCGGTCTGTCTGCTCGGCATTGCGTTTATGGTGATGCCGGATATCACTCCTCTGGCGGCCGATCGAGGTGCGATCTCGTTCCTGCCCGGTGTTCTGCTGCGCGAGCCTCGACAGCAGGCCGTTCTTGCCTGGAACGAAACCGAACAGATCCTGGTGCTTTCGACCGACCTTTCGGCTTCACAGGAAACCCGCGTGCTGCAGGTGATGCCGTTTCCCTCCGAACCGCAGATTGCGGAGGCCGATGTGCGCATATTTCGCCAGCTGCACCAGATTGCGTGGTCTTCGTTTGACCGCTCCCCGCCGCTGGCGCTGCGCGGTGGAGCGCTGACTGAAGGGCCGCAGGTACAGCCACCGGGCGAAATCACCTTTCACGAGCGAATTGGCTCACATGAGCTGTTTACCATTCGTGCCGACCGCCTCGACGGATTTGTTGACTGGGTCCACGGCCGGCTGCGCGACCTCGGCGTCGATCAGCCGACGATACCTTCGGTCCTCCGCCGCTCGGTTGAAGACTACATTCGCGAGGGGTACCGCTGGTTTGTCTTTGACGTGGTAGACCTTTCGCCTGAACTGCGCACCCTGGAGGCAATCAGTTACCGTTTTGCCACCGACGCGCTCTTCTTTCCGCTCAAGATATCGCGTACCGGACACGGCGAAACCGACATCACCCTGTATGTGCTGACCACCTGGTCGGCCGAGAGCATGTACCTCGGCGATCCTTTGTTTCACCTGCAGCCCAACCCCGGCATGGACCGCTGGCGCGAGGAACAGCTCGAGCAGCTCAAGCAGCAGTTCGAGCAGATGTCCCGCCCTTCAGCGCAACCCCAACCGCGACGATCCGGCGCGACTGAAGCCCCGATGCCACCGGAGCCCGCACGACCAGCCGCCGCGGACCGTGGTTTGCCGCGGGTCACCTTCGAGGGCGTCCCGCTGCGATCGCTGACCGTTACTCCCGTCCCGGGCTTTGACCGCAGCGACCTGCACACCACCGTTATGCCGGAGCTCGACGCGCTCTTCCCGCCGGACAGGCCTCCCTATTTCAGCATCTGGGAGCTGCGCGACGACCTGCAGCAGCTCAGTGACGACCTGGTAGTACGGGTGCAATGGAGCGGCGGTTCAGGGAAATAGCGGGGCGTCAGACCGACGGCAACTGCTCGGCTCGCTGTCACCTGACCGGGCAGAGCAGTTGATTGAATACGGAAGAGGAGGATACTGTGAAAAGATTTCTGTTGCTGGTGCTGGTAGTTGCGGCAAGTGGTGCGCACCTGTTCGGGCAGACCTACACCGCACGTGACTTGAGCGAGGATTTTGCGCGCTCGTATCGTCTTACCGAGCAGATCTATTCTGCTTCGCTGCAGACCGGCGGGGGGCTGACCGACACGTTTGCGCCGCGCGGCCGCGCAGTTGTCACTCACTCGGCAGACCGACTTGGACAGGTCGATCGGGAGCTGCGGCCCAACACCGACATTCCGGCGCGAACCGCTGAGCTGCAGCGGATCAACGGCCGGATGTTCCTGATGCTGGCCCAGGACACTCCGGAAGCGGAGAACCTGCGGCTGCAGTTTGCAGATCTGCTTGAAAGTCCGCAGCACCGACAGTACCGCTGGGGAATGCTGGGTGTGGTCGAGCTCCTCGGTGCGCGCACCAACATCAGCAATGCGCCCTCACTGCAGCAACTGCGGCGGATTTCGCCGGCGCTCTACAACGAGTCACAGGAAGCGGTGAAGCGGGTTCGATTTGGCTTTGTCCAGCTGGCGCTGGAACGGCCCAATGCACAGCAGGGCTGGGTAGAGCATGCGCAGCAGGTGATGGCGACCGGCGGCTCCGGGCGCCCCGGATCTCCCGGCATGATGGTCGGGCCGACCACGGTACAACCGCGCGATCCCGCGCCACGCCCCCGTCCGCAGCAGTGGCCGGAGGCCGGACGGCGCGAGAGCGTACCTTCGGGGTCACGCTCCTCCAGCAGCTTCAGCTGGGACGGCATGAAGGAACTGGGCAGCAACATGATGAACTCCGTGCTGGACAACCTGCAGGACGACTTCAATCAGGGCGCCGAATGGGGCGGCCAGGCGGGACAGGTGATCGGGGCGGTATCGGGAATGCAGGACGCGGTCAATACCGTGGCAGCCGGCGCAACCGCGCTGGATCTCATGGAAGCGGCGGTAGACTCCATGATCCCCGACCCGTATGAACTGGTTGGCTACTACGCCGGCGGCGTGATCGGCATGGTCGGTGGCGCAGTGGGAACGGCGGCCGGCTGGATTGTCGGCACCGTAGAGTCGCAGATGGCGCAGCACCGGTCGCAGCCGCGGCGCAGCGGCGGAGCCCCCGGCGGCGGCGATATCACGCTGCTCTGACGGTTCTGACGGCGCTGCGGCACGGGGCGGCGCTT
>PWMO01000126.1 GCA_003558175.1 Spirochaetaceae bacterium | reverse complement strand
GGGCGGTCCGCCCTCCAGATAGAAATGATACTGCTCAAGCAACCCACCTTGCGCCGGCTGAAGGCCGCGCAACAGGTGATCCTCAGCCGGAACGGCCGACGAGACCCCAACCGCAACGCCGACCGCCAGGAGCAGCCGTCGAATACGCGTCAACACCACGTTCTCCCTCCTCTAATACCGAAACTGCCGCATGCGTGCGCTGCACGCCGGTGGAGTCCGCCGTCACCAGTGACGCCGCAATCACTGCCGGCAATGATTTATCCACTACCTCTTCAACCACTCAATACGCACCTTTCCGGCCTGAAAATTCAGATTTCGAGAAAAATTTTTGTGGTTTTTCAATCAGCAGGAAAAATCGGTGCGTTTAGTAGGGCTGAACACATCGCTCGGAGATCCGACCACGGTGCACGGGCGAATCAGGGAGGGACCAATTGGTGCGCGGTGAGAATCAAATCTGGAGAATCCGAGTGCCGGCTGTTCAACCGTTGCTGGTGCTGGTGCTTCTTGCCGCCTGGCCACCGGCCGACGCACGGAGTGAGGACGTGCCGCAGCTGAACCAACGTCGCATTGGGCTGGACGAGGCAATGATGCGGGCGCTGGAGGCCGACAGTGAACTGCGATATCTACAACTCGACCACGCTCTCGATGCGGCCCGGTTTCGGCTTGGATTACGGCAGTTCTTTCCGTCGCTTTCCGTCTCGTACAGCGGCATGGATTCGGTTACCGCGTCAGAGCCGGATTCTCGGTCACGGAGGCTCACCCTCGGCGTCGAACAGCTGCTCTTCAGCGCCAATCGGCGCATCGTCAGTCGCCGACTGCGCAGGATGGAGCTGGAGATCGAGGAGCTGGAAATCCTTGCCGCCGCGGAACGGGTCAACCTTGCCACCATGGAGCTGATCGCGGATTACCTGCGCCACAAGCGACAGACCGAAATCTATGAGCGGACGCTGACACTCACGTCCGCCCAACATAAAATCGCTGTCAGAGAATTTGAACTGGGGTCGATCAGTGAGTTGCAGCTGCTGGAGATCGACCTCGCGCTGCGTGATCTCACGCTGGAGGTGCAACGTCGCCAGGTTGAAGAAGAGCGGGCCCTGCTCCGGTTTCAACACCATGTTCGCACTGCGAACGATGATGACGCGCTACCCGCCGGCGAGATCAACACCGACTATCGCGGCTCCATTGGTCCGGCAGAGATAGAGCGACTTCGCGAAAAGATGCCGATGCAGAGCATTCCCGCGCTTCGCAGCGAAGCCGAGCTGCGTACGGCGCGGGAACAGGCACGACGGGCCCGGCTCACATGGCTTCCGGATATCCGACTGAGTGTGGAAGCGTCGTCTGCCGCCGAGCAGTTTCCTCTGACGGAGCACGGTTTGACCCTCGGAGTGACGTTCGACTTCTCGCTTCCGCTGCTGCCTACGGAGTCAACTCTGACCGCCGGTGGCAGGACCACCGGCGAACGATCCCGCGGCACGTCGGCTTCGATTCGACCCGGGGACAACGTGGACGCAATCTATAACCGTGCAGCCGCAGACGTCGCCCTTTCCCACAGCCGGGCCCGGCGTGACGAGCTGCTGCACCAGCTGGAAAAAGACGTTGCCGAGTTGGCCATCGACCTTCAGTTCCGTCGCGCGGCGGTTGACAGCCTGCAGACCCGGATGGAAGTTGAGGAGCGCCGCGCGGCCGTATCAAAAATGCGTCATACGCTTGGAGACATCACCCGGCTGAACCTGGTGGAAGGCGAGCTGGCCCGAGCGAGAGTGGCGGCGGAAATCGTCGACGCGGTGGTCGCACTCTTTCGCACTGAGATCGCTCTGCTGCAGACAACCGGAGCAGCCACGGCGCACACTCTGTTCCATCGAGTCATAGCGGACTCTACCCGGGAGGCGTAATGATGCGACGCGATCAGTTGCGTAGCGGCCTTCAGGCCAGGACCGTTAGCCGGTCCCAACTGCTGCTTTCTCAAGCCGGCAACCGGGTTGGACGCCGGCGCTCTTCTTTCGTGGCTTCCCACCTCGTGCGCGGGATCGCTGTGCACCGTTCTCGTCTACGGTTTGCGGCAGCTCTTACCTGCCTTGCGATCATCCTTCCTGCATGCCGGGCGGAATTGCCCGTGGAGCCGCAGCCGACGGCAATAGCGGTAGAAGTGCTACCGGTCACGCTGTCTCCGTTCTTTCCTGCCATCGAAGCGTTCGGGAGCGTATCGCACTCCGCCCGAGTTGAGATCTATCCCGCAGTGGAGGCGCCGCTGGTCTCCGTTACGGTAGATGAGGGGGACCGGGTGACGGTCGGACAGATTATGGCGCAGCTCGACCGTTCGCGGCTTGAGGTTGCCAGGACCCAGGTTCAGGCGCAACTCGAGTCCGGCAAAGCGCGCGAAGCCCTGGCTCGTGAGCAGCTGCGAGAAGGACGCCGAACGGTAGAAGCCAACATGGTTCTGATCGCGAAGGCGGAACGCGAGCTTGCGCAGCGCGAGACTGAGTATCGAACGCTTGCAGAACGGCTCTATCGCGCCCGGCAGCTCCACAGCATCGGCGGAATTCCTCCCAGCGAACTCGAGGCGCTGAAGACACACTATCTTCGATCGCGTACCGAGCGCGACCAGGCCTACAGCGATCTCAATCTGCGAAGCATCGGATACCGCGACAAAGACCTGATAGAAGCCGGGATGCCGGGGCCCGACGAGGCGGG
>PWMO01000419.1 GCA_003558175.1 Spirochaetaceae bacterium | reverse complement strand
CCCGTCTGGCTGAAAATTGTCCTGGCTGAATTGATGACCGAGGAGAATGTCGATGTGTACCTGCACAGCCTGGCCGCGGACGTGCAAGCCGAAAATGGACGCGTCAATAGCGTGATTATTCGAAACAAAGAAGGTGCGCAGTCCCTCACGGCCGATGTTGTTGTTGACTGCACCGATTCAGCGGATGATCCCGCTTTTGACGCGTCCATTTTCGGCTTGCACGTCCGAGGCCAGGCTGTGCAGGTACACACCAACATTCTCTTCGGTCATCAGTTCAGCCAGGACAATTTTCAGCCAGACGGGATTGACGGCGGCTGCACTGCCGGCGATGGGGTCCATAATAAAATCGCTCGCCCCGCCGACCGACTGCAGCCGCTCCAGAATTTCGTAAATGGTACCCTTGACGACAAGGGCGCCATCCGGATGATGGAACCCGAGCCATGGCAGACCGGCGGCAGCGTTTCCGCCGAGGAAACCATTGATTTCGACCAGTGCGGTGCTCGCTCCAGCGCGCGCGGCGGCAGTCGCCGCACTTACTCCGGTCGTTCCACCGCCGACAACAATGACATCATAATTCCGCTTCATCTTGTACCACCTTATATCTGCAGCTCAAGCCCGTAGATATCGCACCGGCCGCGCAGCCTGCCGTAATAAAAAACGCACATCCATCTGCCCTCGCCCAGGTGACACATCCAGGGATAACTCCAGTCGGCATGTTCCTCACCCGGACCGCCCCATTGCACCACCGTGCCAACTCTCTTCCATTGCATATCAAGCAGATTATCGGCAGATTTCATATCGGCGCTATAAAGTATGATATCTTCATGGCGCACCGAACTCAGCGCCCAAAGCCGGTCCGGATTCAGTGGATCGGCCGTGATAAAGGGGCTGGGATAACTTTCACCTGCCGGCTCCATATCGAAAGCATTGGGTTTAAAATCCCACTTGTCCCCGTCTTCACTGACGGCGAGGGTGTAAAAATCACGCCCATTGTCTTTTCTCAGCAGGCCGACAAATTTACCCCGATTATATATCATGGCCGGTTCGACGTAATTTCCTTCCGTTATGCACTTTGCCGGTGACCACGTCTTGCCGTTATCGTCGGAAACTGACAGCCATATTCCCTGTTGATGCGGATTTGAGCCGGGACGATAATGCCCGACGACACCGAGGCGACCGTTGGGAAGGTGGAAAATGTGCCCGTAAACCGAACCGGTTGTGTTCTCGGCCAGGTTATCGGTGTCCACCGTCTGCCAGGTTTCCCCCTCATCTTCGGAGCGGAATCCGAAAATGGTGTTGAATTTTCTTTCCCGGTTGAAAGCCATAGCCAGCAGTATCACAGCACTGTCTTCGGCAGTTCCAATGGCGTAATTACCGCAATCATGATAGCGGTTATCGAACTGGGGGAAACAGCGCAGCATTTTTGGGGCCGAAAAGCTCCTGCCATTATTGTCGGATAGCGAAACGGTCAGCCCCGAACCGCCCATATTGTGTCCAATTCCCACACTGCACGCCAAAATCAGATTGTTGCGTGCGGTCTGAACGATTTTAGGCCATGAAAGATGCTTGTAATCCCATTCTTGCGGGGCGGTCAAAATCAGACGTGGTTTGCCCCAGTTACCAGCAATATCATTCACGTTTATGTCGCCTTCATCCAGATTTATACTAACAGGTTTCATCTTCAAATTGTGTCATTTTGGGCATAATGTGGCTCCCGTGGAAAAAGGAAAATAACTTTGTATTTACCACATTTTGGCCTATGTGCCCAATGACACAATTTGGGCTAACTATTTATTCCCAAAATATTGTAACCTCGTCACTGTATATGTCAACTATTCAGTCTGTCGCACAATAGTTTTTCCCAATCTACAGACACATCTTATTAACAAAATTATAGCTCCTGACAGGCAGATGCGCGAAAGGCAAGCGGCGCTGTAATTTGCTTATCACCAAATGCTGTGCTACTATTTGTTATGGAAAAGATATATCCATTTAAGACAGGAGGTTGACAATGGAATGGTTAAGAATGGTACGGTGGTCGCCATATGTGGTCGGTGCGGGTATAGGCCTGCTGTCCTGCATCGCATTTCTGCTGTCAAACAAACCGCTCGGATGCTCTACAGCATTTGCACGGACCAGCGGAATGATAGAGAAGTTTTTCCGGGATGACAGAGTCGGGGAAAAGGCCTATTACCGTAAATTTGCACCTGTGGTCGACTGGGAATGGATGCTCGTTGCAGGGCTGGTACTGGGCGCCTTCACCTCAGCGGTTCTTTCAAATGAGTTTTATATCCTGCTTGTTCCCGGGATCTGGGCGGGGGCTGCGGGAGAGTCCGTGGTTCTGCGCTGGGCTGCGAGCCTCATTGGGGGTATATTGATCGGTTTTGGTGCGCGCTGGGCCGGCGGCTGCACCAGTGGACACGGCATAAGCGGAACGCTGCAGCTGGCAGTGAGCAGCTGGATTGCGGCCTGCTGCTTCTTCATCGGCGGCATCGCCACCGCTATGATTCTTTTCAGGGTTATTTTTGCTGGATAGCATAAGTTCACACGGCTCTTGAAGATTAAAATTAAACAGGGAGGTGGCAGATGTTAAGTAAACTTCACTCAAAAAAACTGATACAGCTGATCATTGGATTCCTGATTGGAATTGGATTCGGTTTTTTACTTCAAAAGGGTGGGGTAACACAATATGAT
>PWMO01000538.1 GCA_003558175.1 Spirochaetaceae bacterium | reverse complement strand
GCCGATGCGGGGCGGTTGCGAGCGCCGCTTAACCACACAACCAGCAGCACGCTGCAGAACGCCGCCAGCGCCACCAGCTGACTGACCCAGACAATGCGCACAAACGATACCGGGCCGATGCTCTCGAAGGTCTGCCCCACCAGCCACGGGATCGTCATCGCTCCGGCGGAGGCGCCGGAGACAAACAGTCCCGCCACGCTGCCGGAAAGAACGCGCAACTGCCCGGCGTAGGTAAAGACGGCCGGAACGATCGATGCCTGGGAGAGCCCCAGCAACGCGACTGCCACCCAGACCCCCACTGCAAGCTCAGGTATCAACAGAAACAGCGACATAGAGAGTACGGCACCGATCGTGTTGAGCAGGATGAGTCGGCGTGCGCCCAGCTTGCGCACCAGTACCACGCCCAGCAGCCGGCCCAGCGTTAACATGCCCCAGAACGCCGATGTCAGCAGGCCCGCCGCGCCGGCCGACGCGACGCCGGTTGCGATGCTGTAGCTGTAGATCCATCCGCCCATACTGGCTTCTCCGCCGATGGTGCAGAACAGCAGTACCACCAGCAGTACGACGAGCTTGACCGAACCGGCGGGCAGCCGTTCGCGGCCTGCTGCCGTTTCGGCCCTCGGGTCGGGCACCCGCAGCACGCCGACGGCGGCTACCAGAGTGAGAACGGCGAGCACCCAGTACCCGCCGAGAATGGACCCGGTCCTGCCAAGCGCCAGCATCAACACCAGAGGCGCGATGATCGCGCCAACGCCATACGAAAGATGCAGACCGTTCATGGCCGGACCCGCGTGTTCACCGTGCAGTCTGACGATCCCGGTGTTGGCCCCGACTTCAGTGCTGCCCTGCGAGAACCCGATAACCAGGATCACTCCCCAGAGCAGATGAATGGAACGGACCAGCGGTACCGCAATCAATCCGGCGCCGATGAACAGCAGCGCGATACCGGTTACCAGCGTACCGGATACCCGGTCGATCAGGCGGCCGCTGCTCATTGAACCGCTGATATACCCAATGCGGTGAAATACAAACAGTGCACCAACGCGCGCCAGTGTTTCTCCGGTTCCGGCGGCAAAGCTGGGAATGCTCGGGCCGAACGACGCGGTGGCGGTACCCACCGCCACAAAAGAGAGATAGAACGCCAGCGTGCGAGCAACAGTCGGCTGCTTCAGCCATCGATACAGAGCGCGAAACGATTCCATGGTTGCCCCCTTGCAGCGTTCACAGATGCTGATCAAGCACTGCTTCGTTCATACCCGCGGTACCGCGAGATGTCAATCCGCATACGAAGTGGTGCCGATTTTGTTGTTACCACCCGTCAGCACCAGCCCCAGCACCAGCCCCAGCCCCACCCCCTTCTCCGCGGCAACCGCGGCGCCCCCGGCGCAGCAGCGGCGCAGGGAGCCGGGTTGGAGAAGTCGACAATCCCCGCTATAGTAGGGGATAATGAGTGATCACAACGCATCGGAATCCGGCAATCCACTCGATCCCGCACGGCAACCTCTGCCCGATTCACTCGAGGGGCATTTCCTCATCTCGGAGACCGATCTCATGGACCCCAACTTCTTCCGTACCGTAGTGCTGATCACCGATCACAACGAAAACGGCGCGTTCGGGCTGGTGGTAAACCGCAAGTCGACGGCAAATCTCTATGACGTACTGCCCGGCTTCACCGAGGACGATGCCGGCGCGATTCCGGTCTATGTCGGTGGTCCGGTACAGCAGGAGTACCTGTTCGTGCTGCACTCCGGGCTCCCCGCAGGCACCCAGAACGAACAGGCGGAGCATCCGGCACCGGGGGTGGTATTCGAGCCCGCGACCGAACCGCTGGTGACCTATCTCCAGAGCGAGTGGCCCGCCTTGCCGGCGGACGACAGGCCCAAACTGCACCTGTATGCCGGTTACTCCGGCTGGGGCCCCGGCCAGCTTGAAGAAGAGCTGCGCCACGGCGCGTGGTACGTGCATAAGGCCACCGCCGACATCGTATTCCACCCGGATCCTGAGCAGGGCTGGCGGGACGCGCTCAGCCGCAAAGGCGCGATCTACCGTATTATCGCGGAGACCGGCTACCGCCCGTCAATTAACTGACCCGCGCGTAACTGCCCCACCTGACCAGCGCCGCGCTCCGACGACCCAAATCCGTTTTCACCAAGCTTCGTGGCATTTAACAGAGCTTGCTACTCCGGCGTAAATGTGCTAAAAATACCAGTAAATTCTCAAAAACCGGCTGTTTCAAAACGTCACCGCAGACCAAAACGTCATCTCAGAATACCGCGATGCATTGCGAGGGACGCTGATGAAAATTTCCACCAAACTCAACGGGATTATTGCGCTGGTGGTTGTCGGTTTTGTGATCATACTCGGTGCAATGGTGCTGGCAACCTTTGCCATCGGCACCGTGCACAACTTCGAGATCCAGATACTCCGAATGGCACAGAACTCCTACCGGCTCTCCCTGGAGACCAATAACATCTTGATCTCCAACGAGCCGATGCAGGAGCTCTATTCCGCATGGCGCGAGACGGAGCGCGACATCCAGCAGGGCATTGAAGAACTGCGCCAACACCGCGCCCTGAGTGTTCTGGGTGAAGACGCCCGCCGCGGCCTGTCGAGCCTTGCGCAGTTCTGGGAGCGCAGCCAGGTTCATCTGCGGCGCCTGGAGGAGGCGGTCAACAGTGTGCTGGCGATGGACACCATCCCGCAAGAGCGCAAAGTCGGCATCATCCCGACCACCGAATACGTGCTGGCGGAGCCGACCATTCCCGCCGGCGTAGCGATCGAACTGAACACCGCGCACAGCGCTCTGCTGCGAATCAACGAGAACGTCATGGTCAACCTCGTTGGCTTCACGGAGCAGACCGCCGGCAGGATCGCCGAGAACATCGAGGAACTGCAGCGACGCATCTTTGCCATGGTAGCGGTCGGAGCGGTGGTGGTGCTGCTGCTGGCGGTTCTCTTTGCACTGCTGTTCACGCGCAGCCTGGGACGCCGCATCAGTGGAATAGAAGCGGTAATGGGGCGGGTCGCGGAGCGTGACATCACCGTCCGAATGGCTGACAACGGACGCGACGAGATCGGCAGTCTCAGCCGCCATTTCAACGACGTACTCGCCACTCTTTCACTCTTCTTCGCCAGCGCCAACACCGCCATCCGACAGATGAGCGAACTGAAGGACACCATGGCGGCGAGTTCAAATGAATCGGCAGCGGCGCTCAACCAGATATCCAAGAATATCGAATCGATCAAGGAGCAGTTCGAAATCCTCGACCGCGACATCGCCGGCTCAACCGACGCTATCGAGTCAATTGGCAACGAGATGGACGGACTGGCTGCCCGCATCGAGCAGCAGAACAGCGCCGTATCGCAGTCTTCCACCGCCATCGAGGAGATGAACGCCTCAATCCAGAGCGTGGCAAGCGTCGCAACCGAGCGCAAAGAGCGGGCCGATCAGCTTCGCTCCGTAGTCCAGGACGGCGGCGAGAAGATCGGCGCTACCAACGAGATCGTGCGCGCGGTAACCAGTGAAATTGACGAGATTCTGCAGATCATCGAAGTGATCAACGGTATCTCGAGTCAGACCAACCTCCTCTCCATGAATGCCGCCATCGAGAGCGCGCACGCCGGAGAAGCCGGGCGGGGCTTTGCCGTTGTTGCCGAGGAGATCCGCAAGCTGTCGGAGTCAACCTCCGAGAACGCCAAACGGATTGGGAAGTCCTTGCAGTCAATCACCGACCAGATTCGCGAAGCACTCGCAGCCAGCGACCAGAGCTATGCCTCCTATGAGCGGATATCGCAAGATGTCGAAGAGTTCGCCCAGGCGATGAGCGAGATCGCGGCCAGCATGCAGGAACTGACCAGCGCGAGCGGCGAAGTGCTGAACAGCTCTTCGGAGGTGAATCGCGTGACCGGTGAGATTACCGAGAGCGCGGCAGTGATGAATCAGCGGTCAAACGAAATTCGCGACGCGATGAAGAGCGTGCGCGATATATCGTCAAACGTGGTCCAGGGAATCAACGAGATTGACAGCGGTGCGCGCGAGATCCTGCAGTCGATGGTGGCCGTAAGTGACGCAACCAACGAGAGCAAGCAGCGGATGGAACAGCTGGCGGAATTGATCGAGACGTTCAAGGCCGAGCGACTCGAAGAGCCGCCCGGAACTGAACGGCAGCCGGCCACACAACAGCCGGCCGCCGCCGAGAGCTGACCGGAACCAACCTACGCGTTGTAGGTTCCGGCTGAGACGTTGCCGCCGCTTCCGGTCCAGTTTGTGTGGAAGAACTCGCCGCGCGGCTTGTCCAGCCGTTCGTAGGTGTGCGCGCCGAAATAGTCGCGCTGCGCCTGGAGCATGTTGGCGGGCAGTCGCGCCGTGCGGTACCCGTCGTAGAACGCGAGTGCGGTCGAGAACGCCGGCACCGGAATGCCCAGCAGTGCCGCTTCGGCAACAACGGTGCGCCACGAATCCTGGCAGGAATCTATCAGTTCGCGGAAGAAGTCGTCCAGAATCAGGCTGTCGAGGCGGGCATTCTTGTCAAACGCACGCTTGATGTCGCCCAGGAAGGTGCTGCGAATGATACAGCCGCCGCGCCACATGTTTGCAACTCCACCCATGTCGATGTTCCAGTTGTAGTGTCTGGCGGCCTCTGCGATCTGCATGAAACCCTGCGTGTACGAGATAATCTTGGAAGCCAGCAGCGCCTTGCGAATTGCCTCCACAAAGGCGGTCTTGTCGCCGCTGAAGGTGCGCTTCGGTCCGGTGAGAACTTCGGACGCGCGTACGCGTTCTTCTTTGCGCGACGAGAGCGCGCGGGCGAAGACGGCCTCGACAATCAGGGTTACCGGGACACCGAGCTCAAGCGCGTCGATGCCGGTCCATTTGCCGGTACCCTTCTGACCCGCGGCATCAAGGATGTTCTCCAGCAACGGTGACCCGTCGCTGTCCCTGTAGGCGAGGATGTCGCGCGTTATCTCGATGAGGTAGCTGTCGAGCTCGGTCTTGTTCCACTCGGCGAACACCTCGTGCATCTCATCGGCCGACATCCCCAGTCCGCTGCGCATCAGATGGTACGCTTCGGCAATCAGCTGCATGTCGCCGTACTCGATTCCGTTATGCACCATCTTGACGTAATGGCCGGCTCCGTCTTCTCCCACCCAGTCGCAGCAGGGATCCCCATCGGGCGCCTTGGCGGCGATGGACTGGAAGATATCCTTGACTGCCGGCCACGCCTTCGGGTCACCTCCGGGCATGATCGAGGGACCAAAGCGAGCGCCCTCCTCGCCGCCGGAGACGCCGGTTCCGATAAACAGGATCCCTTTTTCCCGCAGAGACTGAGTCCGCCTGATGCTGTCGGGGAAGTGCGAGTTCCCTCCGTCGATAATGATGTCGCCGGATTCCAGGTGCGGCAGCACCATCTCGATGAACCGATCGACCACTTCACCCGCCTTGACCATCAGCATCACTCTGCGCGGCTTCTTCAACGCCGCCACAAACTCCTCGATGCTGCGCGTGCCGATGATCGTCTCGCGCCCGTCGGCCGGCCCGGCGAGAAACTCTTCGGTCTTGGCCGCGGTGCGATTAAAGACCGCAACACTGAATCCATGATCGTTCATGTTGAGCACCAGGTTCTGACCCATTACGGCCAGTCCGATCAATCCAATGTCTGCCTGCATTGTTTTGTCTCCTCATCCAATAGGTACGCTGCGGTCTTGAAGCGGTGTGTGATCGACTCCGTTGCCGTGGAGACGCGCGTTTCCGCCGCCACCTGTGACATTATTCTCTGCTTGGTGTACAGTAGTCCGGAGTCTATCTGCTACCGTCGCTGTCCCAGCCATGCAAGTGTAACAGAACGGCCGACGTCGTCAAGAGGCAGCGTTTGTGCGGGTACGTGCTGCCTTCATTGACGCCGAAGCGAGCACAACCAGGACTCGCCGGCGAGCACAACTGGAAGAAGGAGCACGGCAGTCATGCACAGCCAGCAAACACCTGAGGCAATCGAAAAGCATCTTGCGGGCACGGCTCTGACCGCGCTGATTGTTGCAACCGTTCTGCACGGCATGATTCACGGCTACAGCATATTCCTCAGCCCGCTCAACGAGCAGATGCGCCGCTTCTTCGCCGCGGACACAATCACCGCGATCACCGCCATGAAGACCACCTACCTGGTGGTCTACGCAATGGGAAACCTGTTCTTCGGCGCACTGACCAACCGGCTGTCCGCGCGGCACACCCTGGCTGCGGGAATGGTGGTGAACGGGCTGGCGGTGGCGGCGTTCAGCAGGGTGCAGCCGGACGGCATAGCGCACATGCATCTCCTTTGGACGCTCGCAGCCCTGGGCGGAAGCGTCTACCACCCTATCGCCAACGTCCTGATCACCCGTCTCTACCCCAACCGTAAGGGGATGGTGCTCGGCGTGACGGGGATGGGAGCTGCGGTGGGCTTCGCGTTTGCTCCGCTGCTGACCAGCTTTCTCTCCGGAGTGCTGCAGCTCACGTGGCAGCCGATCGCGCTCAGCTTTGGCTCAGCGGGCGTGCTGGTCGGCGTGCTGGCGTGGTTCTTCGTGCCAAAGATCGCGCGTTCTCACGGCGGGCACGAGGCAACCGCGGTGGAGACGCCGCAGCCGACCCTCGGCGGATCGGCAACGCCGCCGGTCAGCATCGTCGTGCTGTCGGTGGTGATCGGGGTTGCGTGTCTGCGCGAGATGACCATGTGGAGCGTGCTGGATATCTCGGATTTCTTTCTCACCGCAGTGCTCACCGACAGCACGCGCACCGGACTGTTTCTGTTTTTGCTCTACCTGCCGGGGATCTTCGTCAAGCCGGTGGTAGGGGTGCTGTCCGACCGCATCGGCCGCCGGCGGCTGACCAGTTCCACCATGCTGCTGTACGGGGTGGCAACTGCCGCGGTTGCCGTGGCCGGACCGGCCGGGCTCGCGCCGCTCTACCTGCTGATGGGGCTCGGCCAGGCGGCAACGGTGCCCCTTATAGAAGCGATCGTTGCCGATTCAACCACTGAACAGAACCGCGGCATGGTGTTCGGCGCGTTCGTGACCATCATCACCGGATGCGGCGCGCTGGGGCCGCTGCTGTCGGGCATCGCGCTCGACGCGCTGGGAGGAACGGTGCAGGCGTTTCGCCTCTGGATGGTGGTACTGGGTGCGCTGCCCATCCTGGGTGGGTTCATTCTGGGAGCACTGCGCTTCCCCGCGCGAGTCGATTGAGCCGTGCCGCGCAAACATCGCGCGACCTGATTGCCGGCCACAGAATTGACAGACGCCTGACGTCAAGATAGGCTGCTCGCTGAGAGCAGCCGACAACAGGAATATCAATTGCACGCAACATACGCAGAATGACAGGAGGAGTCATGAGTTACACTGAGAAGCTTTTCGGACTGGACGGAGTAAATGTAGTCATAACCGGAGGCGCGGGTATCATTCCGGGGGCGATGGCTGAAGCGCTGCTCGATTGTGGTGCGAAGGTCTGTCTTTGGGGACGCGGCACCGGACATCCGGTACAGGACGCGGTTGATGCGCTGGTGAAGACCACCGGGGCCGAGGGACGGGTGTTCGGCGTGACGGTGGACACCGGCACTGAAGAGGCGGTCGTCAAGGCGCTGGACGAGACCATCGCCACGATGGGAGCGCCAACGGTGCTGATAAACGGTGTCGGCGGAAACAAGACCAAGGGGCCCTTCCCCGAGACCGATATCAAGCTGTTTGAAGAAGTCATGATTCTGAACGTCATGGCGGGTCTCGTCATCCCCACCAAGGTGTTTTCACGCTACTGGATCGAGAACAAGATCGAGAAAGCATCGATCATCAACATCGCGTCGATGGCGTCCTACATTCCCCTCTCCGGCGTGTCGGCCTACGCCGCGGCAAAAGCGGCGGTTATGAACCTTACGCTGGCCAACGCGCGCGAGTTTGCGGCGCACGGGATTCGCGTCAACGGGATCGCTCCGGGATTCTTTGTCGGCTACCAGAACAAGGCGTTGCTGATCAAGAACGAAGCAACCGGCGAACTGACCGACCGCGGGCAGGCCATCATCGACCACACTCCCTTCGGGCGCTTTGGCGACGTGGATGATCTGAAAGGCACCACGGTTTATCTGGTAAGCGAAAAGGCTTCGGGGTTTGTCACCGGCGTGACCATTCCGATCGACGGCGGCTTTCTCACCCATACCGTGTAGCTGCCGCAGCGGCGGCAGCGCACCTGGAGGTATTCAGCCATGAAACCATTCTTAGCAGAAGATTTTCTGCTCGAGAGTGAGCCCGCGCGGCAACTCTATTTCGAGCACGCGGAGAAGATGCCGATCTTCGACTATCACTGCCATATCCCACCTGACAAGATTGCAGACAACCACCGGTTTGCCAACCTGACCGAGATCTGGCTGGCAGGAGATCACTACAAGTGGCGCGCCATGCGGGCCAACGGCGTTTCTGAGGACAAGATAACCGGCAGCGCACCCGACCGCGAAAAGTTCCAGGCGTGGGCCGAAACCGTTCCCTACACCATCGGCAACCCGCTGTACCACTGGACCCACCTGGAGCTGAAGAAACCGTTCGGCATTGACGGTATTCTGCTCAACGGCGACACCGCGGAACAGATCTGGAACAGGACCGGAGAGCTGCTGACGACGCCGGAGTGCACCACCCACGGCATCCTGAAGCAGATGAACGTCCGGTTCATCTGCACCACCGACGATCCGGCCGACGACCTGCGCCATCACAAGGCCATTGCCACCGACGCGTCAATTGATACAAAGGTGGTGCCCGGGTTTCGCCCGGATAAGGCGCTGGCCATCGATGACCCGGCCACGTTCCGCGCCTACCTGCAACGGCTGGGATCGGCTGCCGGCACTGAGATCGGTGGGCTGGATGACCTGAAACAGGCGTTGCGTTCGCGGATCGAGCTCTTTCATCAGATGGGCTCACGGGTCAGCGACCACGCCCTGACCGTTCCGGTTGCGCGAGACGCAACCGAGCAGGAAGTAAAGGCGATCTTCAGCAAAGCGGTCGGCGGCACGGCGGTAGATCCGGAGGAGAGCGAAAAGTACCGCACCCACATGCTGGTCTTTCTCGGGCAAACCTATCACGAGCTGGACTGGGCGTTTCAGCTGCACATCGGGGCGCTGCGCAACACCAACAGCCGTATGCGCGAGGCGCTCGGGACCGACTGCGGGTTTGACTCCATGGCCGACGGCGTAATTGCCGAACCGCTGGCGCGACTGCTCGACATGCTGGCGCGAACCGACCAGCTGCCGCGCACCATCATCTACAACCTGAATCCGCGCGATAACGATCTCATCGCATCGATGATCGGAAACTTCCAGGACGGCTCGGTGCCGGGGAAGATGCAGTTCGGTTCGGGCTGGTGGTACAACGACCAGAAAGACGGCATGGAGCGCCAGATGATTTCGCTGGCCAACTGCGGTCTGCTGAGCCGGTTTGTCGGCATGCTCACCGACTCGCGCAGCTTCCTCTCCTATCCGCGACACGAGTACTTCCGCCGCATACTCTGCAACCTGATCGGCGGATGGGTCGAGCGCGGCGAGGCTCCCAACGACATGCAACTGCTCGGCCGCATGGTCGAGGACATCTGCTGGAACAACGCAGTAAACTACTTTGGAATTGAGGTATGACAATATGAAACAGTGGCTTGAAATAATGCAGCAGAACGGCGTAGCCGAGGCTGCCACACTTGGCGCACGCAAACAGGAACTCCTGTCGGCCGGCACCGAACGGCTCCTGGACGGCGACGGCAACGCGGTATACGTGCGTTCATTACAGAGCGCGGGCGGAGTTGTCTACGCCATGGCGCGCGACGCCCGCGGCAAGAAACTGCTGGTCCTCGGCAAGAACGCGTTCGACTCGCCCTTTGCGGAGGCGGTCGAATCGGTGGGCGGGTTCTACGCACTGCAGGCCGATCCCGTGGCGGACAACGCCGGTGCGCTGCACCAGCTCTTCCCCTTCACCCGCCCGGTTTCGCTCCGCAACGAGCGCACCACCGTGGGCATGGGTGACCGCCTCGGCCGCGCCACGCCGGGACACCTGCGTGCGGCACGACAGTTTGCGCTGTCACCCGTTCTGGCGCAACAGAGCATCCGCGAGCTCGATTTCACCGGACGCACCTTCGCCGACGTTGTGGCGGATGCTTCGTTCGCCGTCTTCCAGGAAGGCTACGAGAACGGCTACGGAGCCGACGGTGACCACCTGAAGACCATCGAAGCCATAGACCGCGCCCTCGAAGTGCACATGCCGATGATCACGCTCGACCTGACTGAAGTGATGCTCCCCGAGGTTGCCGACTGGCCGCAGTCAAAAATTGACGACGGCTTCGCCGCGCTGAACGCCGACTTTCGCTCCCGCGTCGAGTCCGAATACGCCGGCAAGAGCTTCAACCTGGGACAGGACACCGTAATCAAGATCTCGGCTGAAGAGGCCCGCATGTGCGCCGTGATGTACGGTCCGGCCCTCGATTTCTCGCAGGTGGTAAACGATCACCTCAAGCAGAAGACCGGCGACAAGTACGACCTCGAGATCAGCATCGACGAGACCACCACGCCTACCTTGCCGTCGCACCACCTCTTCATTGCGCGTGAGCTGCAGCGCCGCGGCGTGACCGTGAACTCGCTTGCACCGCGCTTCATCGGCGATTTCCAGAAAGCAATTGACTATATCGGCGATATCGACGAGTTCGAGCGTCAGCTGATCGTTCATTGCCGCATCGCCGAACACTTCGGCACCTACAAGGTCTCAATTCACTCCGGAAGCGACAAGTTCTCGGTCTACCCGCATTTCGG
>PWMO01000507.1 GCA_003558175.1 Spirochaetaceae bacterium | reverse complement strand
TCAGGGGGCTGCTCGGGTTCTGCGGTCAGGGGGATGATGCGTCTCATACCCCACACTACTACCCGGTTTTGCCTCCTGATTGCGTTTTCACCAAGCTTCGTGGCAGTTTACAAGGTTGGATCCAGTGAGTATTCTCTCGCGATGGAGACCTTAAGCAGCATACGATCACTCGCCGCGCGATACTTCGACGACACGCGTGACGCCCGCCGTCGTCTGCACCGGCGACCTGAACTCTCATTCGAGGAACGGGAAACTGCCGCCTTTATTGCTGATCGTCTTGCCGCGTTTGGAATTACGTACCGCGCGGGAGTCGGCGGCCACGGCGTTGTGGCGGAGATTCACGGCAACGCGCCCGGTCCGGTAGTTGTGCTGCGCGCCGACATGGACGCCCTCCCCATCACCGAAGACACCGCCCTGCCCTACGCATCGCAGAACGACGGCGTGATGCACGCCTGCGGCCACGACGCTCACACCGCCTGCCTGCTCACTGCGCTTCGGATTCTGAACCAGTTGCGTGACCGCTTCCCGGGCAGCGTGCGGGCGCTGTTTCAGCCGGCCGAGGAGAAACTGCCCGGCGGCGCGCAGGCCATGATTGCTGCGGGCGTTCTGGAAAATCCGCAACCGGCGGTCGCCCTTGGACAACACATCAATCCGGCACTTCCCACCGGATGCATTGGTATCCGCTCCGGCGTATTCATGGCGTCGGCTGACGACATCAGCATCACGGTGTTCGGCTCCGGTGGGCACGCCGCGATGCCGGACCAGCTTATCGATCCCGTTGTGATTGCGTCGCATATCGTAGTCGCGCTGCAACAGGTTTCCAGTCGGCACTGCCCGCCGGACGTGCCGACGGTGCTTACCATCGGGCGCTTCATTGCCGACGGTGCCAGCAACGTAGTTCCCTCCGAAGTACGACTCGAGGGAACGTTCAGAACACTGGACGAGGGCTGGCGCGAGAAGGCTCACGGCCTGATCGTTCGCATCGCCGAGAAGACGGCCGAAGCGTTCGGCGCCCGCTGCAACGTTGAGATTCTCAAAGGGTATCCTTCTCTCATCAACGATACTGCCCTCAGCGCGCGCGTAGCCGCGTACGCCGCGGAGTATGTCGGCTCCGACCGCGTACGGCGTCTGCCGGTGACAATGGGTGGCGAGGATTTTGCTTTCTACAGTCACCGGGTGCCCGGCTGTTTCTACAACCTGGGAGTCTGCCCTCCCGACCGGCTCGGACAACCCGACCAGCTGCATTCACCACGGCTCAATCTGGACGAAGAAGCGCTCAACACCGGCAGCGGAATGATGGCGTGGGCTGCCATTCGCGAGTTGACTCACGCGGCACGCGCCGAGTAACTGAAGCCCGCGATCGTGGGCGTTCAGCGGGAGGTTATCTCGGTGGCAATCTGCCGGTAGCGGCGGTACTGAGCTTCGGCCTGGGCATCAAACATGTGGGTGCCGGGGAGCGTGCGGCAGCCCGCGGCGGCGGCGCGCTGCAGTATGCGGGTGACCGGCGGCGTGTAGACGATGTCGCAGGCCACCTCTCCGCCGTGAAACGGATAATGCTTGAGCGGATCGGCGTCAACCTCAGGTTCCATGCCGACGCTGGTGGTTTGCACGATGATGTCCGAGAACTGCCTGATCTTCTTCTGCGCCGCCGGTCCCAGCCTGGTGGCCTCCAGAGCCACGCCTTCGCTGTCGGCAATACCGGCAAACTCGCGCGCGAGCACCTCCGCCCGCTCGACGGTACGGTTAACGATCAGCACGCTCACCCCTTCGCTCAACAGCCCAAACAGCACCGCCCGCGCCGCTCCGCCCGCACCCACAACCGTGGCCGCCTTGCCGCGCAGCCCGGACGCACCAAACACCTCGCGCAATGGCGCCAGAAACCCTTCTACATCCGTATTGTAGCCGGAGCGCGCGCCTGGCGGACCGACAACCGTATTGCAGGCACCCACGGCGGTCACCGCGGCGTCGGCGTTCGCCAGGTGCCGGATGACATCGCGCTTGTGCGGCAGCGTCACCGAGAAACCGTGAATCGGCAGCAGATCCGCAAGCTCCACAAACGCGTCTACATCATCCACCTCGAACGGCAGATAGACCGCATCGATCCCGTCCTCGGCGAAGCGCCGATTGTGGTACTGCGGCGACCGTGAGTGCATGATGGGATTCCCGATGACACCGAAGACGGCGGTGCCCGCACCAATCTGCCGGTAGCGGTAGAGCGTACTCATGGTCCTGGGGTCCACATGGCCTGGTGCCGCGGTGACGTTATCACCGCTGCCCGGCGAGCAGAACGTAAGAATTGAGCCCAATCGGCGCGCCAGCACGCGCACCGGAAATCCAACCGCGCCCATAGCAACGACAATGCGCGGCCGCTCATCCAGTGAACCGAGCGAGCGGATGAACGCCACCAGCTCGGCGGTAGACCGCGGCGTGACCGCCGCTTTGGGGATCTCCGTTGCGGCGACCGCGGCGAGATCGGAAGCTCTGGAGACCGCGGCGAGAGAGACGGCGTCGGCGACGTCCGGTGTGCCGCTGCCGCCCGGCGAGCCTCTACCCTCAGCCGCGCCGCCTTCCGATGCGGCACCGTCCGATGCGGCGAGAGAGACAGTGTCGGCGTCGGCCGCTGGGCCGCCGAGGAACTCGGTCAGCCCGGCCGGGACGCCGTTGAAGTCGTGGATAGAACGGATGACAGTAGTTCCG
>PWMO01000373.1 GCA_003558175.1 Spirochaetaceae bacterium | reverse complement strand
TGTAGATGTTTGCCGGCGGGTAGGACTGCGCCGGATAGAAGTCGCGCCGCGCGTCCCAGTTGAAGCCCTTCGCGTCCGGTTGGCAGCCCATGCGTTCAGTGAACGCGCTGGTGAAGTCTTCGGCGGCCGAGAAAATCTCGTCCATAATGCTGCCGATGTCGATGAAGTCCCTGTTTCTCATAATCACCCTCCTTGAGGCGTGAATAGATCATCCGGCCCCCCGTACGGGGCGACCGAGCGTGCCGTTCTTCTCGAACCGGCACCGTGAGCCCTGTAACCCGATTCCGCAGCTTACCGCCGCTGAACAGGGCCTGTGGCGCTCACGCTGATAGTATACTCCGACAGGGCGCTTTCGCAAAGCCGGGCTTTTTGCTACCATGCCAGCGCCTGCTCGCGGAGGGTCGGGCAGGGAAGGATGCACTGTGAATCTTCGTATTCTCTTTGTCGGAGAGATCGTCGGGCGGGTCGGCGTCTACTGCGTAAAGACGCTGCTTTCGCGCATCAAGGCCGAACGTGCGGTGGATTTCGTGATTGCCAACGGCGATGGGACCACCGGCGGCTTCGGCCTAGGCAAGAACCATTCCATCTATCTGCGCAAGCTGGGAGTGGACGCCATCACCGGCGGAGACCAGATCTACTTCAAGAAAGACATGGTCGAGCATATTGAAAACGCCTACTACATTCTGCGGCCGGCCAACTTTCCTCCAGGCAATCCGGGGCGCGGCTGGCGCTACTTCAGCATCAACGAGCGCAAGATCGGCGTAGTCAGCCTGCTCGGACAGTCAGGCTTTGACCGCGTTCATCTCAGCAATCCCTTTACCTTTTTGCCCGAGATCGTAGAACGACTGAAACGCGAAACCAACACAATCGTGGTGGACTTCCACGCGGTGACTACCGCCGAGAAGGCCAGCATGTTTCACCTGGCGGACGGTATGGTCAGTGCGCTGGTCGGGACCGGGCAGCGGGTCATGACGTCGGACGCGCGCGTCACCCCCAGCGGAACCGCATTCATCTGCGAAGCGGGGCGTACCGGCAGCCTGGACAGCGTCGGCGGATTGGATCCCGAAGTCGAGATCCGTCAGTACCTGACGCAGATTCCGGAGCGTTCGCAGGACGCGTGGGCGACCCCGGCTCTCCAGGGAGTGGTGCTGGAGTTCGACACGGAAGGGCGAGCGGTGAGCATCGAGCCCGTCAGCGAGCGTTGCCCGGAGGTGCCGGCGGAGCAGCGCCAGCGGCCCGAGGAGGCACGGCGTCGATGAGACGCGACGGAACGGTCGTCAGCGTGGCAGGCGAGACAGCGCTGCTCACCAGCGTGGTGCGGACCGGCGAACGGTAGACCCGGGAAGCGCGGGGCCGGTTCGGGCGTAGCTATTCCGAGCTGCCGCTTATCGTGCGAAAGCTGCCCGCGTCCGGGTCGGAAACCGACGAATAGCCGAGCACCGCCGGGAATCTCCGCACCACTGCGTCGGAGGCTTGCGCCAGTGAGACGTCGCGGCCGGTCAGCGCGCGCACCGAGGTCTGACCGCGGTCGGTAATGCCGCACGGGATGATCCAGCCGAAGTGACTCAGGTCGGTGTGCACGTTGAACGCGAAGCCGTGCATGGTGATTCCGCGGGAAACGGCGATGCCGATCGCGGTGATCTTCTCGCTTCCCACCCAGACGCCGCGGTGCTCATCGTCACGCGCCGCGGAGATCGAGTACTCTTCGTCCAGCAGCCGGATGAATACCTCCTCCAGGTTGTGAATGAACCGTTTGAGCCGGCGCTGATGTTCGTAGAGATTGGCGATCATGTAGCCGACCAGCTGCCCTGGCCCGTGATAGGTGGTTTCGCCGCCGCGCGTAATGCGAAACACGCGGGCGCCGGCTTGTTCGAGCTGTTGCGTCGGAGCGAGGATGTCGCTATCGACAGCGCTTCTGCCCATCGTGATCACCGGTGGGTGCTCGAGGAGCAGCAGCGTGTCGGGGATCCGTTCCGCGCGCCGTTCTTCGACAAGGTTGAGCTGCAGATCGAGCGCTTCCTGATATCCGATGCGGCCGAGGCGGCGAACGTCAAGCTGCATGCGCCTACTCCCGTTGTTCGCGCGCGAGGCGCGAGATGGTTTCCGCCAGCTCATGCAGCGGTATCTGCTGCTGTACGTGGCCGAGCTCCCAGGCAACTCGCGGCATGCCGTAGACAACACAGGAGGCGGCGTCCTGGCCGAGGGTGATTCCGCCGCGTCGGCGAATGCTTCCGAGCTCGACGGCGCCGTCCCGTCCCATGCCGGTCATGATCACTGCCAGGGCGTTGCGACCGTACTGCTCGGCGACCGAGGCAAACAGTACGTCGGCCGACGGCCGATGGCCGTTACGCGATTCACCGTCGGTCACGTGCACTACGCCGGCGAGGCTCTTGCGTTCGACGGTGATATGGCGATTCCCCGGCGCGATCAGGATGCGTCCGGGCTTGAGGAGGTCTCCCTCTTCGGCTTCCTTCACCTCGAGCGCACAGACGCGGTCGAGGCTTCTGGCGAACTCGGTGGTGAACCCGGCGGGCATATGTTGCACAACAACAACTGGCGCCGGAAGACCGTCGTCAATTGCCGCGAGCATCTTACGCAGCGCGTTCGGCCCGCCGGTCGACACCCCGATCACGATGATCTCGGTCGGGCCGGCGGCGGCCGCGATATCGGGTGTGGCGCGCTGCACCCCTGCTGCGTCGTGG
>PWMO01000347.1 GCA_003558175.1 Spirochaetaceae bacterium | reverse complement strand
GGGAGGTCACCACAGAACGCGAAACCGCGCTACTCGAACGCAGCGTGCGCGTAGAAGAAGAGCTGAAGGCGCAACGCGAGCTCATGCAACAGGGCTTTGGCCTAATGGATAAGCGCTTTGAGGAGATGCGGCACGACATGAGCGCACGATTCGAGCAAGTCGATAAGCGGTTCGAGCAGGTAGATGAACGCTTTCGGGAGGCGTCGCGCCACGCCACGCGCTGGTTCACGGTGATATCGCTGATTCTCGGATTGCTTACGGTGAGTGGAATCCTCAACACGTTCCTGGGCTGAACCCGGGTGGGATCTCCCGGTTGCGCGCTTGCAGAAACCACGATATGCTTTCCGCAAAAACGAGGTCCGCAATGCCCGCTTCGCGCAGACTGCTCCAAAAGCTCTTCTTGTTTCCGCCGGTCATCATGCTGCTTCTGGTGAGTGAGCCGGCGGTAGCGCAGATGGACATGTTGCCGCAGATCTTTCGCGACCTGCCACCGGAACTGCAGCAGGGTCTGCCGGAAGACTTGAGCTACAGAGAGTACCGACAGCTCAACCGGAATATCGATTTCTTCTCGATGTTCATGTCTGCGATAATTCCAGGATATGCGCTGTTCCAGGTGGAGCGGCCGGCCGCCGCCTGGGCGGTGGTGGGGGCCCGTGCGGTTGGGTACGCAATGATGGCCACGTCGGTAGCGCGGCAGTGGAGCTACTGGAGTGACCTGTCGCGGTTTCAGATCTTGCCGGACCGAGACTACGACCGCCACGTGGGCGACTTTCTGCTCTTCACCGGTGGGATTGCGCTCAACCTTGCCGGCTGGGCGGCGGACGTCGGTGCGGCGTACCACATTGCAAAGACCGAGCGCGACTACGTCACCTACAAGTACGGTCTCAAATCGGGATTTGACGGTTCGACGGAGCAGCGTCATATTCAGTTCATTCGGTCAATGATCCTACAGGACCTCGGGGACTCGCCAACGGCGCAGCAGGACCTGCGACGGTCGCTGCGAGAATACGCCGCGCGCTATCCCGATGGGCAGTTCCGTGCCGAGGTGGAATACTATCGCGGAACGCTGGCGTACGCCGACGCCGATTACGCCACGGCGCTGCTGCATTTTCTGCGGCAGCTGATACTCCATCCGCACGGCAGATTCTCGGTGGCGTCGCAGCGCGAGGCGGTAGCGGTGGTGTATCGAAACCGTGCCGAGTGGGACGCCGACCATGCACTGCTGCTTGCCGCGCTGAACAACAATCAGCATCCGTTTCCCGATATTGCCGGGACGGGACGACACGCCGACGCCGACAGCGCCGACGCTGCAGAGAACGTCTCCAGCTACCTCACGTTTCTGGGCGAGCTGCAGGACCCTGATCTGCAGCGCCTCTTCGCCGCAGAAGCGCGAGAGATCGCGCGCCGGTATGACGACGAGCCGTACGCCGCTCTGGCGTTGCGAACCGCGGGCGATCTGTTGACGGCGCTCGAGGCGTTCAGCGATGCGGTGCTGACCTATACCCAGTTGGCGGCACTCTACCCCGCCGATGCGGACTGGCCGTACGCGGTGCTGCAGGCGGGCGTTCTGCTGGACGACCGTCTGGACCAACCGGAATACGCGACGCGCTTCTACCAAAGGCTGCTGCAGACCGCTCCCGACAGCACCGAAGCGGCAGAGGCGCGCGAACGACTGCGAATGATCGCCGAGCAGAACGCCGGCGGATAGGTTGCCACCGAAGCTGCCGCACAACGCGGGCGCAGGGGCTGCGATCGGCATCAGGTGAAGAAGAAAAGGCGCACCGCCATTGCGAGCACGGTGACGACCAACACGGCGCGGATCCAGCGATCGCCCTTGCTGACGGAAAACTGAGCTCCAAGCCACGCCCCGGTAGTGTTGCCGACCGCAAGCACAACGCCGGCCGCCCAGTCCACCTGCCCGTGGAAGACAAAGACCGCCAACGCCGGGAAGGTGTAGAGAAAAACCACCATCACCTTGACCGCGTTGGTGAGCACAAGACTGGTGTCGCTGAGACGGCTGAAAGCCGCCATGATCAGCAGACCAACGCCCGCCTGGATGAAGCCGCCGTAAATGCCGATTACAAAGAAGGCGGGGATCAGCGCCCCCCAGCGCTTGATCTCGTATTCGCTCCCCGGTTTCTTCACCCGGTCGGTCAGCGTGAGCGCAAGCACCATTACCATGACCCCCGCGAGTATGCGGTTGAACAGCAACGGGGGTATATCGACCGCGATGCGGCTGCCGATCAGCGCACCGGCGGACGCCGCCATACCGAGGATCAGCCCCGCTTGCCACGGAAAAAAGCCTTTCTGCCCAAACCGGTAGACGGCCATTCCGTTCTGGCCCAGCTGTGCCACCCGGTTGGTACCGTTGGCCATCGCCGGCGGCATGCCCAAGAAGATGAGAACCGGCAAGGTGATGAGTGACCCCCCTCCGGCTACTACGTTAATGAACCCGGCCGCCGTACCGGCGAGCGCGATAAGCGGCAGAGCGGCAAGCGAAAGTTCCATGTGCAACTCCGATGACAAACAGTTGATGTGCGCGCTCGGCAGTATAGCTCAATTTGTCCGACAAAGTCCGAATGTACCGCGCGCTCACGGACCTATGGCATCGAGGTCGGCCAGGTCATACGGAGTTGCCTGGTACACGTAGTAGTTCAACCAGTTGACAAACAGCAGGTGCGCATGGGCGCGCCAGGTGGCGACCGGGG
>PWMO01000068.1 GCA_003558175.1 Spirochaetaceae bacterium | reverse complement strand
TTGCCAATAGGGTGTTCGGCATCAAACTGGATTTCGAAGTGAATGCCGTTGTGCTCCAGGAGTACCGCCTTGGGGGCCGACGCATCGCCCTGGTAGCCCTTGAGCTGCCCGGGTACCTTGAGGCCGGTCTCGCTGCCATCGGCACACGTGACGCGCAGCACCCCATCCACCACGGCATAGCCCCTGGAGCCACCATGACTGCCCTGCTGCAGGGGTGCGGCGTCATCCAGGAACTGCCGCGCGAACTCCACCACCCTGGCACCACGGCGGGGGTTGTACTCGGCCCCGCGCTCACAGCCATCCGCATCGGCAATGGCATCCGTACCGTAGAGGGCGTCATAAAGGCTACCCCAGCGGGCATTGGCGGCATTCAGGGCATAGCGGGCGTTCATCACCGGCACCACCAGCTGCGGCCCGGCCTGGCTGGCCACCTCGGCATCCACATTGGACGTGGTCACCTGGAAATCTTCGCATTCGGGCAACAGGTAGCCGGATTCCCGCAGGAAATCCTGGTAGGCCTGCATATCCACAGGGCCGGGATGCGCCTTGTGCCAGTCGTCAATGGACACCTGCATGGCATCGCGCTTGTCCAGCAACTCACGGTTTCGGGGGGCCAGATCATGAACGATCCGGTCCAGGCCACCCCAGAAGGCCTCGGCAGAGACATTCGTGCCCGGCAGGGCTTCCTGGTTGATGAAATCGTGCAGTTGGGCGGCAACCTGCAACTGACCCGCCGTGACGTACTCGCTCATATGCTGTCCTCTGCTTCCTGGGGCTTGGGCTTTCAGGGCGACGACTGGATCACGACCAGCGTGCCCTCTGGCATGGTTTCGAACAGTTCTATCACATCCGCATTGGTCATGCGCACACAGCCCTCCGAGGCAGGCTGACCGATCAGCCCCTCCTCGTCGGTGCCATGGATATAGATGTAGCGGGAAAAGGAATCGATCCCCTCTCCCCGGTTCACGCCATCCTCAAGCCCTTCAAGCCAGAGGATGCGGGTCGTGATGTAATCACCGGGAGTGCGCTCGGGCGCAGTCACGATGGGCGCAATCTTGCCCGTGTTCTCGCGGGCCCTGAACACCGTGCCCTTGGGCACGCCATGACCGAACTTGCTGTGGATCCGATGCACCCCCAGCGGCGTACGGAAGCTGCCGTCCTGATTGCCGATGCCGTGGCGGGATGTGGAAATAGGATATTCCCTCTGGATCTGCCCCTGGCGGATCAGATAGAGGCGTTGTTCATCAATCCGCACCACCGCCACCGGGTCGGCCACGAAGAATTCGGGGAAATCCGACTGCAATCGCTTGAGCACGGGTTGATACCAGGGCGACATCTCGCGTTCCGTATCGAAGGTTTCCACGTACCAGCCTGCGCCCGCCATGGGGCCGAAGGCAAACAGACACAACACCAGCATGGCCATGGTCTGGATGCGGCGCAACATGAGATCAGGCGTTGTTGTACAGATCAAGGTTGGCGTATTCGCGTTCCTTTTTCTTTTTGGCCAGGTCATTGCGACGTTCCTCCAGATGGGCCAGATAATCACGACTGACCTGGGTGACGTATTCACCCGTGAACACGGAACAATCGAAATCTTCCAGGCGCGGATTGCCCTTGCGCACGGCACCCACCAGGTCTTCCAGATCCTGATAGATCAATCTATCGGCGGCAACCGCCTGGCAGACCTCGTCCTCGCTGCGTCCGTGAGCGATGAGTTCCTGGGCGGCGGGCATGTCGATGCCATACACGTTGGGGTAGCGCACCGGCGGCGCGGCGGAGGCAAAGTAGACCTTACGGGCCCCGGATTCACGCGCCATCATGACGATCTCCCGGGAGGTGGTACCGCGCACGATGGAGTCATCCACCAGCAGCACGTTCTTGCCCTTGAACTCCAGCCCGATGGCATTGAGCTTCTGGCGCACCGATTTTCGTCGCTGGGTCTGACCCGGCATGATGAAGGTGCGGCCGATGTAGCGATTCTTGATGAAGCCTTCCCGGTATTTCACGTTCAGCTCATGGGCCATCTCGATGGCCACCGTGCGCCCGGTATCCGGGATGGGGATGATCACGTCGATGTCGTGATCCGGCCATTCCCGCAGGATCTTCTTGCCCAGACGCGTGCCCATGCGCATGCGCGCCCGGTGCACCACCACGTCATCGATCACCGAGTCGGGGCGGGCAAAATACACGTATTCGAAGATGCACGGCGAGAGTGTGGCCTGTTCGGCGCAGTGGCGGGTGTGCACGGTGCCATCCATCTCGATATAGACCGCTTCACCCGGGTCCAGATCCCGCACCAGTTCAAAACCCAGGGTGTCCAGGGCCACGCTTTCCGAGGCCACCATGTATTCGGGGCCCTCCGGGGTTTCCCGTCGACCGAAGACGACCGGACGGATGCCGTGGGGATCCCGAAAACCCACCACGCCCCGCCCGGCCACCATGGCCACCACGGCATAGGCCCCCTGGCAGCGGCGATGCACGCCGCTCACGGCGTTGAAGATCTCCTCCTGAGTGACCGCCAGACCGTCCTGGCGGATCAGTTCCTGGGCCAGCACATTGAGCAGGATCTCGGAGTCCGATTCGGTATTGATGTGGCGGCGGTCTTCGAGGAAGAGCTCGCGCTTGAGGTCACTGGCGTTGGTGAGGTTGCCGTTGTGCCCCAGGGTGATGCCGTAGGGGGAATTCACGTAGAAGGGCTGGGCCTCGGCGGAGG
>PWMO01000446.1 GCA_003558175.1 Spirochaetaceae bacterium | reverse complement strand
TAATCGTCCCGCAGAGGTCAAGATACCACGTGAAATCCCGCATTCCACGGAGATTTGATAGATATTGTTTTATCGATATTTCAAGATCGTTGTTGCGCGAAATCTACTGGTAGGCTACAATGCCGGGAGACTACGGAGCCATCGGTTCCGCGATCAAATCTGCGATCATGGCCACAACGGTGAGTGACGCGGAAGCCACATGGGGACTCTGGATGAGCACGCTGCCGATCAATACCGACGACTCTCCTTCCTTTCTGCTGGAACTCGTCTACCGGCTCCGCATTCGCGACGCCATGACCGAGAACGTCATCACCGTTCCACGCGGTACCCCGCTCCGTCATGTGCAGGCCATCATGAAGGAGAACGCCATAACCGGGGTGCCGGTGGCGGAAGACGGGCGGCTGCTCGGCATGATCAGCGTTGACGACATCATCCACGCGCTCGACAACGGCCATGTAGAAGACCTGGTTGAAGACCGGATGTCACGCAACCTGATTGTGCTCGAGGACGACATGCCGCTGTCCTTCGGAATCTCGTACTTTGACAAGTATCGTTACGGCCGATTCCCGGTCCTGAATCGGCATAAGAAGCTGGTCGGGATCATCACCAGCCGGGATATCCTCGTTGCGCTGCTGCTGGAGTTCAACAAGGAAGTCGAGGCGCTCGAGAAGCGAGTTCATCTCGATGAGCCGATCAGCACCAGCACCGGTACTCATCGGGAGTTCGTAATTCGCAAGTTTGACTTTGAGAACGCCGGCAAGGCTTCGTTCGAAATCAAGAAGCTCTGTAAAGAGCGGCACAATGATCCAAAACTGATTCGGCGCATAGCGGTCGCGGCATACGAGCTGGAGATGAACCTGGTAGTACACTCCAACGGGGGGAAAGTGTTCTTCAACTGGGAGAACGAAAAGGCCACCATACGAACAGTCGATACGGGACCCGGGATTCCGGATGTAGAGCAGGCGGTTGAAGAAGGCTATTCAACCGCCACCGAGTGGGTACGCTCACTGGGTTTTGGAGCAGGCATGGGCTTGCCCAATACCAAGCGCGTGGCGGACGACTTCTCGATCGAGTCCAGTCCCGCCGGAACCAGGGTGTCCGCAACAATTCGCATCCCGAAAGGAGAACAGAATGAAGACCTCTGATCTTGGCACAGCCCTTGGGTATGAGCCGGTGCAGCAGGACTACACCGACCGCGAGATCAGTAGCGGCTATACCTCGGACCTCCTCAGCGATGTCATGGCCAACGCGGCCGAGAACTGCGTGCTGGTGACCATACAGGCGCACAAGAATACCATCGCGGTCTCGAGCATGGCGGGGATCTCGGCCATTGTGATCTGCAACTCCAGGCCGCTGCCCGAAGACATGATCCAGGCCGCGGCCGGCGAGCAGATTGCGCTGTTTCTGACTGAGAAGAACCAGTTCACCGTAAGCGGCGAGATCTACAACCGGCTCAAGACGGAGTAAGCGCCGCGATGCCGTGGTTTCGGGCCGATCTGCATCTGCACTCGTGCCTGAGTCCGTGCGGAGACCTCGAGTGCTCACCGTCGGCAATCGCTGCCACCGCTAAGGAGCGCGGCATCGCGCTTGCCGCGCTGACCGATCACAACAGCGCACTCAACTGCCCTGCATTTGCCGAAGCGTGCCGGCGGAACAGAGTTGCCGCGCTTTTCGGGATGGAGGTGACCAGCCGCGAAGAGGTACACCTGCTCTGTCTTTTCGAAACCGTCGCACAAGCGCTGGAGATGGGGCAGGTGCTCTACGCCGCGCTGGCCAACATTCCAAACAGGCCGGAGACCTTCGGTGACCAGGTCTATGTCGATATTGACGAGGTAATTCTCGGCACGGTGGACAAACACCTGACCGCAGCGGTGAGTTACAGCGCGGACGAGATCAACGATCTCGTTCTGGCGCGCGGGGGCCTGTTCATCCCGGCACATATCGACCGTGCGGTCACCAGCATGCAGTCCCAACTGGGGTTTCTGCCGGAGGGCAACTACCATGCGGTCGAGGTGCTGCGCTCCCCGTGCTCACTGGATACCGGCGGGTACACGCAGATCTGCGATTCCGACGCCCACTTCCTGGATGACATCGCCTCACGCTGGTTTGAGTTCGAAGCCGACGTGCCGGACTTCAGCGGCCTGAAAGAGGCTCTCGCCCGCGGCGCGATCCGGCTGAGCATCGACTGGTAGAGCCCGGCAACGGGCCCCGGAGCCGGGGCCGCACTCTGCGGGCGGCGGCCGGGCGAAGCGAGGCGGGGCGAGCTCAGTTCGGCGCGCCGATTATGTCGCGCGGCTTGCTGCCGTTCTGGGGCCCGACAATTCCGATGCGCTCCATCTCCTCCACCAGCCGCGCCGCACGATTGTAGCCAATCTTCAAACGGCGCTGCAGGTAGGAGGCCGAGGCCTTTCTGGCGGAGACCACGATCTCGATCGCCTTCTCCATCAACGGGTCCTCGAGTTCGTCGCGGATGTAGTCTTCGTCGTCCTCATCAATGAAGATTTCGTCGTCGATGTACTCCGGCTCGCCGAGGGTCTTGACGTGGTCGACCACGCGCTCCACCTCTTCCTCGGAGAGAAATGCGCCCTGCATCCGCGTTGGAAACGGGTCCCACGCCGAGGTAAAGAGCATGTCGCCCTGCCCCAGCAGTTTCTCGGCACCCTGGGCATCCAGGATAATCCGTGAGTCCACCTTGCTCGAAACCATGAAAGCGATGCGCGACGGAATGTTGGCCTTGATCAGACCGGTGATCACGTCGGTAGAGGGCCGCTGGGTCGCGAGCACCAGGTGGATCCCCACCGCACGCGACATGGCGGCCAGCCGCGCCAGGGTGGACTCCAGTTCCTTCCCGCTGGTTTGCATCAGGTCGGCAAACTCGTCGATCACCACCACGATGTAGGGCAGCTGCTCGGTGGCCAGATTGCGCTTCTCGACTTTGGCGTTGTACGAGCGCACGTCGCGCACCGCAAGACTGTCGAGCAGGCTGTAGCGCCGCTCCATCTCGTAGATGCACCACTGCAGCGCCTGAAACGCCCGCTTGGGATCGGTGATCACCGGAGTCAGCAGATGAGGGATATCGTTGTAGAACTTCAATTCAACAATCTTCGGGTCAATCAGCATCATGCGCACTTCGCGCGGTGAGCGCCGATAGAGAACCGAGCAGATGATGGAGTTGACGCACACCGACTTCCCCGATCCGGTTGCACCTGCTATCAGCAGATGCGGGGTGCGCGCCAGATCGACAATCTGCGCGTCACCGGGGATGTCCTTGCCGAGCGCAATTGGGATAGACAGCTTGGGGTTGCGGAACGTCTCTTCCTGCAGCAGCTCGCCGAAGGAAACGATGTTGCGCCGCCGGTTGGGAATCTCAATCCCCACGGCGTGCTTGCCCGGAATTGGCGCGACAATGCGCACGCTTTGTGCGGCAAGCCGCAGTGCGATATTGTCGGCCAGATTGGTGATCTTGGCCAGCTTGACCCCCGGGGCGGGGAGAATCTCGAACATCGTGATCACCGGCCCCTTGCGAATGCCGGTAACCTCGGCCTGTATCTGAAACTCCTCCAGCGTCACGCGCAGCATCTCGGCCGCCTGGCGGGTTTCATCGTCGATCACCCAGTACCCGACGTCGGCGTACTTGTCCAGAATACCGTCGATCGGAACCTGGTAGCGCCGGTTGCGTCTGCGCCGCGGGGCCTTGCCTGGCGCCGCGCCGGCGGACGGGTTCCGGGGACTGTCGGCGTGCACTGCGTCGGGAGCGTCGTCGGCGTCGTCCCACTCCATGTCCATGTCCATGTCCATGTCCACGTCCACGTCGCTGAACCGACCTTCGCTGAAGCGCAGTATCGGTACTTCGTCGGATGCCTCGTCTTCGACATCCTCATCGAGCAGTTCCGCCTCGACGTCTTCATCAACGAACTCAACTTCAGCCTCATACAGCGCTTGATCTTCATCAAACGCCTCGTGGCGCGAATCTGCGTACTGGACGGGATCTTCGGTCTGCGACTGTCGGCGCAGCGCGGCGAGCGATTCGGCAACCATTTGCGAAACGGGGGGCGCGGTCCAGTCTACACCGTCGTCGTCTCGGGTTCCCGACAGCCCGGGAGCATCGTCAACGACAGTTCCGTCGGTTATCAGCAGCGGAGCGCCGGTAGCGTGGACAGCGTCGGTGCCCGCGCGGCCCGCGTCATCAACCGACTCTACCGAGCCGTCTACCGAACCTTCAAATGGATCATCACCCGAGTCTGCTCCCGCGGCGGCGGCAGTCCTGCGTCTGGAGTCGTCCCGGACATCCAGGACGGAGTTCAACCAGAGAGCGACACGGCGAATCAGCACAACCAGCACGAGCGAAAGCACCAGGAAGAAGAACGCTCCTCCCAGTGGAGTGAACCGTTCCGCCGCAAGTCGTGTGGCCGGCGAGCGCTGAATATCGGCCCGGAACAGCAGCCGCAGGGAGAGGCTGAGTGTCAGAAACGGCAGCAGCGAAAGGTTCAGGCCGGCCACCGCCCCGGGCCGCACATACGGCCGTATAACGAGGATGCCCGCAGCCAGGAAGAACAGCGGAACCGTGAAGCCCGCCAGGTGAAAACTGTTATAGAGAAACTGTCCCGGCACCTCAAGAATCAGCAGGAAGAAGCTACGCGAGCCAAATCCGAGCATATGCGTCACGCAGGACGCCAGAAGCACGATACCTGTGGCCACGAGGATCGATGAGACCACAAGCGACGTCGATCGCGGTTGCACCATATCTTATGTATCGGAACGTCAGGCGCGCACGTTGACACGCAGTCGATGGGAATTCCGCGTGCCGATGCACCGATGGCCGCGGGATTTCCGGCCTGGTCGATTACCAGCCGTTGGAGAAGATCTGCTGCAGCACTGCCCGGGGTTGCAGCCCGCCGTACAGCGCACCATAGTGCGCCGCGCTGACGAAAATCTTGCGCACGTAGTGGCGTGTCTCGTGGAAGGGAACCGCCTCCTGGAAAAGGATCGGCGGCAGTGCGCCGTTCTGCGCTCGCCAGCGGCGCGCCCGCGTCGGACCGGCATTGTAACCGAGAAGAGCATCGTGCACGGAGTCAAACCGGTTGATCAGGCCGCGCAGATAGCGCGCGCCAATCGCGAGATTGGTCGCAGGGTCTGTCAGGACGGGGTTATCGAGACGCATCGCGCGCGCAACCTCGGCGGCCGTTGCCGGCATGAGCTGTGCCAGGCCCGTCGCCCCTACGTGTGAACTGATCCCGGCGTCGAAGTAGCTCTCCTCACGCACCAGAGCAAAGAACAGCTCCGGATCGAGGGTCTCGTCGCGGATCACCGCTCCCATCTCAGCGCCAAACGCGCGCGGATACATCACCAGGGCCCATTCCCGCGGCAGCATTCGGTTTTCGCGTCGGGCAACCACGTCCATCAGCCGCATCGAGTCTATATAGTTGGAGGCTTCTCCAAGCCGTTGTGCATACTGAGCAAGCCGCTCGGATGAGAGCCGATCCGCCCGTTGCCGCGCCTGGCGGTAGCCTTCCTCCAGCAGCCCGAAAGCAAAGTAGCCGTCTACATACGCCTGCGCATACGCCTGCGCGAGGGAATCGGCGTCTTGTTCTTCGGCGGGCAACGGGTCGGCAGGTGAGAGCTCGGCCGGCTCGGGCACCTCCGGTCTGCTGTTCAGAAGCCCCCGGTCTCGATCCAGCAGAACCGCAGCCAGGAGCGCGTAATAGGGATTCTCCCACTGTCGCTGCGCCTGGCGCAGGTAGCTGCGAATGTCTTCTTCTTCGCCCTCCGTCAGGCCGGCCTGCAGCGCCACGGCATTGATGATGGAATACTGTGCCACACTGCCCGCGTCGACCGTCCCTTCCAGCGCCACCCACGCACGCTGCAACGCCGGCCAGTTGCGCTGCTGCACCAGACGCGAGGCGAGCGCGTCCAGCGTGTTGCGAAACAGCGCAGGGTTGGAGATGGCCGAGGCGTAGCGTTCCAGCAACCCAACGGTTGCGTCTGGATCCCGATCGACCGTAGTCTGCAGCAGATACCACAGTACGCGGTCTCGGTCGGCCCCGCGAAGGTCCAGTTGCATCGCCTGTTCGAACGAGTTCAGCGCCGCCGGGCGGTTGCCCACCGATCGCTGGACCCTGCCGAGATACTCGAGTATTCGAGCGCGGTCGTAGGCGCTGCCGTGCGTCTCGGCTACCCGCAGCAGCCGCTGCAGTGCTGCGGCCGTCTGGGCCCAATCGCCGCCGGCAACGGTGGCGCGGCCAATGTCGGTCAGTACCGCCGCATTCACCAGAACCGAAGCGATCTCCGGGTTTTCGGCGTATTCGTTGATGAGCGCGCGGAAGATCCGCGCCGCTTGCCCGGGGCGGTCTTCGGCAAGGTGATACCTGGCCTCAATCAGCAACGATTGCGGCCGATGGTAGCGGTTGAGGATGTCGCCCTCGGCAACCGCAAACAGGAACAGTCGCGAATGATGTGCCGACGCGCGATAATCGCGAAACGCAGCCAGGAATTGTTCTTCCCAATCCGGACGATCCTGTCGGTAGGCGGCTACGGCGATCCACAACGCCCGGTCGACCGGCAGCCAGCGACCGGCGGCGTGTGGGATCCGCTCGAACGTGTCGAGTTCCAGCAGCAGCGCCGCGTATTGCCTGCTGCGGTAGAGAGCCTCGTAGCGGTAGGATTCTACTTCAACGTCGTCCGGGTAGCGCGCGAGTCCTTCAGCGGCAAGTTCAAGAACGTCGGCATACTGTTCTTGTTCCAGCAGGTCGTCGAGAAGTCGGATCAACGAAGCCCGGCGCCACGGTTCCGGGTCGGCGCGCCACGACTGCCGGAACAGATGCCGAGACTCCTCAGTGCGCCCCTCCTGCCGAAACGCGTACGCAAGATAATACGCGGCACCGTCACCAATTCGCAGTACCTCGGACGGGTTGACCTCGGAGAAATCGATTTCAAGGAAGGGACCAAAATTGCCGTTCTCGAGCTTGGCCCGCGCCGCGGCAACGTCGAACCCCCAGACCTCGCTGTACTCAGCGCATCCGGGCAGACTCAAGAACAGAAGTGCCGCGCAAAAGGAGACAAATCTCAGCATAGCGACGTCCGGTTAGCGCGCAAGAGTCGACCGCACGCCGTCCGTTGCCTTCCAGTGGTGCGGCGCGGCCATCCGGCTCAACCAGCGCGTGCACCCCGCAACGCCCGGGCCAAAACAGCCTGACACGCGCAGTGAAAGACTCAAGCCGGCACGCGACGGCGTGACGGCACGCGACGGCGTGAATAGACGGTTGGGTTCAAGTCGGTGAACTGCGGCGCTGCCAAAGGCGCCGCAACAGGGTCGCACCACGCGTTCTGAACGGCAAGAACAGGGAGATCCCGGCCTCAATCGGCGGGACGCTTGGACTCTCGATCGCACGGAAAATAATGTACGTCAGAAACCCGAGCGCTGCAAGTGCCAGTATGACAAACCCGAGGAACAGAATCACGCTCGCACCGCGTTGAGCCGGTTCGGTATCGAAGTCGGCGGTGAACCCCATCCTCGCCGTCCGCGGCGTTGCAGCGGCCGATTCTGCGCGTTCCGGTTCCGCTGCCGCGGCTGCCGGAGTCTCCGGTTCTTCGGCGGCTTCGACCGCCGGTTGACCTGCAGCTTCTTCACCTTCGTCCAGCTGGTAATCGTCCAGATCTCCCAGATCGCTCAGATCAAAGCCGCTGTCGGCACCGAGATCATCAAGCTCGTCGAACGTGCCGTCGGCGCCGGAATCGGCGTCCTCGTCTGCCTCAGCGTCGCCTAAATCCAGGCTGATGTCTTCTTCGTCCAGGCTGAGATCGAACTCATCTTCGGCCGCAGCCTCAGGTGCGGCAGCGGTGGCTTGCTGCGCCACGCCCGGCTCACCGGCATAGCGCTGTTCGTCTGCATCGAGGGCTGCCTGCCACTCAGCGTCGGCCTCCTCGCCGCTGTCAAACGTGAAGCTGTCCTCTGTTGCCGCGGAATCTCCCTCTTGCTCGATCGAATTGAGATCGTCGGTATCAGGCTCCGGCAGTTCGAGATCGAGCGAATCCAGATCGTCGAGATCGAAATCTTCGTCCAGTGTGAGTTCTTCACCCTCCGGCTCCGATGCCGGTGCGGCTTCGGAACCCGCTGCGGCGTCGGTATCCGCAGCTTCGGTATCCGCGATCTCCGCGTCTGCCGGCTGGTCTTCGTCTTCATAGTCAACGGAGAACTCTTCGCCCTCGTCCTCTTCGAGCGAAAAATCGGGCATCTCGTACAGATTCTGTTCATGAATGGACTGGAGGCTCACCGAAAGGCTCTGATACTCGCCGCTACCAAGGTCGGTGGCGGTGGCGTTGAGGTTGCCCGATTCATCGACACCGAGCACCAGACTGATCTCGGCTTCACCCTGACCCGCCGGGCTTATGTTCTCCACCATCAGAGTGCCGATGTACTCGGCGTTGCCGCTGTCGTCGCCCTGGTACAGTGACACGTGAACCGCCTGCTGGCCTTCATGGGCGGTGGTCAGTGTGAGTCGTTTCTTCCCTTGCGCAGTCTTCTCGAAGATGGGATAAAAGGATCCATCCGCAATTTTTATCCCGATATGGGAACCCGACACGTGCAGCCTCCTCGTCCCGAAAGTGAGCCTATTTCTTTATCGGCAGTTTGTCAACGAACCGTAGTCCCGGTCGAACCGTAGTGCCGGTCAGGGTTTCGTATTTCACTCGGAAAGAGTCGGTTGACAGACGGTGACGGCGGCCGGATAATGCTGCAGTGGTCCAATTTACGGCGATTGCTCTTCTGATTGCAACGATCTTCGTCCTCATCGGTGTCGCTCTGATTCTGTTCCGTGGAAGCGGGACGGCACCCGCTCGTAAACGCAAGGCCAAGCGTGACCGGGAGACCATCGTTCGCGAGGCCAATCGGGCGCTCAGTCAGAACCCCAAAGACCCGGAAGCACTCCAGACGTTGGCCGACCTCTACTTTGAAGAGCAGAACTGGGACAAGGCGCTGAAGACCTATGCGGCGCTGCTCGATATCAGCGCCACCAACCCGGATATGGACGGTTACTATGTCAATCTGCGTCACGGGCTCTGCGGCGTCCAACTCAAGCAGTACGAATCGGCCTACAAATCGCTTGTGTTCGCGCGTTCGCTCAACCCTGAAGGGTTCGATCTCAACTACAACCTGGGCTACCTCGAGTTTCTGCGCCGCAACTACGAGAAGGCGGTCTCTTACCTGCGCGCGGCGCGCGAAGAGAAGCCCGAGCACCCGGGTACGAACCGCTATCTGGCGCAAGCGCTCTACAAGATAAAAAAATACAACGATGCCATTGCGCTGCTGAAGCGCGTGCTCGAACTGCAACCGGACGACAAAGAATCGCTTTTCGTGCTGGCACAGGCCCATTTTGAACTCGGGCAGCAGGATCAGGCGGCACGAATCTTTTCGCACCTGCGCACCGATCCAACCTTTGGCCCGCGCTCGTCGCTGTTTGCCGGAACCATCCGGCTCAAGCAGAAGCAGTACGAGAAGGCACAGACGGATTTCGAGTTGGGCCTGCGTCATCCGGAAATACCTCCCGACATTGCCGTTGAGTTGCGCTACCGCCTCTCCGGGGCGTACGGCCGACAGCAGCAGATCGGCAAAGCGCTCGCACTGCTCGAGCAGATTCAGAAGGTGCGCCCGGGATATAAGGACGTGTCGGCCCAGATCGGCCGTATGCGCGAACTGCATTCCAATAAGAACCTGCACACGTTTCTTGCTTCAAACTCGTCGGAATTCGTGGCGCTCTGCCGCAAAATCACTGATAACTACTTTCCCCAGGCGCGCATCAAGATCACCGACGTTTCGGTAACCAGAAACGAATACGCCGACATCCTGGCTGAGGTCGAGACGGCCAAGTGGGTTGACCTGATTCTTTTTCGCTACCTGCGCACCAGTGGACAGATTGGCGAGCTCATGCTGCGTGATTTTCACGCCCGGCTCAAGGATCTCAAGGCGGGACGAGGCTTCTGTCTGACCGCAGGAGAGTTTTCCGACAGTGCCAGGAGCTTTGTTGAAGCTCGGCTGATCGACCTGATTGAGAAGGAAGAACTGGTCAAGATCCTGAATCAGATCTCGTGACGGAGTGCACTTGATCCCGTGACGGAGTGCGCCACGACCATGTGCCGCTCGGCCCCGAGGTACGGCACCGTAACCGGTAGTACGTCCACCGCCGCAAACCAGCTCCTCAACCGTCGCGCCGCGGCTCGCGCCGTCTCCGGTTTACCCTGGTAGAGGGCAAGCACGCCCGCATCGGCAACCGCTCGCGCCAGCCCGCGCACGGCAGCCTCGTCGAAAGGGCTGAGCGCGCGCACCAGCACCAGGTCGAAGCGGTCCGCCGGCAGTGCCAGGTCGCCTTCAATGACCGAAAGGCCGGGACGTTGCACAACGGCGCACACGGTCTGCAGAAAGGCCACCCGCGACGCGGAGCGTTCCAGTAGATGGACGCTTTGAAACGGCATACAGAGAGCGAGCGGCACACCGGGCAGCCCCGCTCCCGAGCCTGCATCGCAGGCACGGGCTCGCTCCGGCTCGATCCCTCGCCTGCGCAGCGCATCGATAAGGATGGCGGCAGGGGCCACGCTGTCGAGCACGTGGCGCACGATGAGTTCCCGCGTATCGGCAAAGCGTACCAGATCGGTCCGGCGGCTCCAGAGCTGCAGTTCCGCCAGGTAGCGCCCCAGCTTCTCAAGTACGGAATGGTCGGCCGGGAGGGCCAGCGTCGAGAGCCCTTCGCGCAGCAGGGCGCGATCGGTGTCGCTGAGCCCAGAGCTGCGCACGGGCGCGCTCAGAGGCGTGTTCTCGGCAACGCCGTCCGGAGCGGCACCACTGCCCGGCCTGCGGCGCCGCTCCGGCCGCCGC
>PWMO01000351.1 GCA_003558175.1 Spirochaetaceae bacterium | reverse complement strand
TCCCGGGTGGCCATGAACCGCTATCCCGATCCTCAGGGCACACGTCTGACCCTGGCGCTGCGCCGGGTGATGCAGGTGCCCGATGCGGCGCGATTGATGCTGGGCAATGGCTCGGACGAATTGATCCAGATCCTGCTTATGGCCGTGGCTGCTCCGGGGCGCGTGATCATGGCCCCAGAGCCGGGTTTCGTCATGTATCGCATGATCTCCCGCTGGCTGGGCCTGGAGTTCGTGGGTGTCCCCCTCAATGAGGACTTCTCCCTGGACATGCCCGCCATGGAGCGGGCCCTGGACACCCATCAACCCGCGGTGGTCTTCCTGGCCTATCCCAATAACCCCACCGGTAACCGCTGGTCGCGGCAGGACGTGGAGTCGCTGATTGCCCGTGCACCGGGGCTGGTGGTCGTGGACGAGGCCTATGGCCCCTTTGCCGATGACAGCTTTCTGGCCGACCTGGATCGGTATGAGCGACTGCTGGTGATGCGGACCGTGTCCAAGCTGGGCCTGGCCGGTCTGCGACTGGGGTATCTGTGCGGCCCTGCGCCCTGGATGGACGAGTTGGAGAAGGTGCGTCTGCCCTACAACGTGAACGTGCTTACCCAGGTGGCGGCGGAATTCGCCCTGGACCATCACGAGGTGCTGGACGAGCAGGCGGCAGCCATTCGCCGGGATCGCGAGGTCCTGCACCAATCGCTGGAGTCGATATCGGGGGTCAAGCCGTTCCCCAGTGAGGCCAACTTTGTCCTTTTTCGGGTGCCGCGAGGCAAGGGGCGAGTGGTGTTCGAGGGTATCCGGGATCGCGGCGTGCTCATCAAGGACCTCTCCGGCCAGGGTGGCCTGCTTGCCGATTGCCTGCGCGTGACGGTGGGCACGCCCGCGGAGAATCAGCAGTTCCTGGAGGCCCTGAAAGGCGCACTCGCCACCGCCTGAAGCGACAGGGGATTGTGTGGGCGGCGGCCCTCGGCCGCGAAAGCGCGAAAGCGGTGGTCGCTGAATCAGCGCCTCGCCGTCGGTCTTTTCCCCACCTCGGCCCGGATCTCGAAGGGCTCCCCATCGCGCAGCCCCTGGATGCGCAGGGTCTTGCCCGGTTTTTTGCGGGCGATGAAATTCAGGGCGTCCTGGGCGTCGTTGATGCGGTCGCCATCGATATGGGTGAAGATGTCCCCGGGGCGGATACCGGCCCGGGCCGCCGGTCCGGTGCCCAGCACGCCGGCGATGAGGATGCCCCGGCTGTCCGCGAGACCGAAGGACTGGGCCAGTTGCGGCGGGATCTCCTGTACCTCGATGCCCAGCCAGCCGCGCACCACGGCCCCCTGCTCGATGATCTGGGTCATCACGTCCCGAGCCAGATCCACGGGGATCGCGAAACCGATGCCCTGCGAACCCCCCGAGCGGGTGAAGATGGCGGTGTTCACGCCCACCAGTTCGCCATGGGCGTTGACCAGGGCGCCGCCTGAGTTGCCAGGATTGATGGCGGCGTCGGTCTGAATGAAATCCTCGTAGGTGTTGATGCCCAGTCGACTGCGGCCGGTGGCGCTGACGATCCCCTGGGTCACGGTCTGTCCCACGCCAAATGGGTTGCCGATGGCCAGGACCACATCCCCCACACGCAGGTGCCGCGAGTCTCCCACCACGATGCTGGGCAGGGGGCCTTCACCGGATTCGATGCGCAGCACGGCCAGGTCCGTCTCCGGATCCGTGCCCACCACCTGGGCCGGCAGGTTACGCCCATCGGCGAGCATGGTCTCGATCTCGTCGGCGCCCTCAATGACGTGGTTGTTGGTGAGGATGTACCCTTGCGGGCTGATGATCACACCGGAGCCCAGGCTGGTCTGGGTGCGACGTTGCGGAGTGTCGAAGCGATCACCGAAGAACTGACGAAACACCGGGTCGTCCATGAAGGGATGACCCCGTTGCACCACCGTCTTGCGTGTGTGGATGTTCACCACTGCAGGGGTGGCCCGGTCGACCGCGTCGGCATAGGAAACCGGGCCCTCTCCCAGGGCGAGCGGCGCAGGCCGGTCGCTCTGCAACACCTCCACTCGCGGCTGCGGTTCCCGCAGCAGGTCGGGGAAGAACAGCAGCATGAGCACGGCCACAGCCACGCCGACGCCAACCACCTGCAGAAGGAAGGGACTGATTCGGATCATGCCGCTACAATAACACAATGCTTATATACGCAGTTTGAAGCGCTGCCCATTACGGAGGTCCCCCATGGTTGCCATCCAGGATCTGGTGAGTCACGTCGATGACCTGCTCAACGTGAGTGCCTTCACCGACTACAGCCCCAATGGGTTGCAGGTGCAGGGGCGACCCCATGTGGGTCGGCTGGTCACCGGCGTCACTGCCAGTCGCGCCCTGATCGAAGCGGCGATCCAGCATGGGGCCGATGCCCTGCTGGTGCATCATGGGTATTTCTGGAAAGGTGAGGATGCCCGCGTCACTGGCATGAAGCGCGAACGCTTGCGCCTGCTGCTGGCCCACGACATCAACCTGCTGGCCTATCATCTGCCTCTGGATGCTCATCCGGAACTGGGCAACAACGCCCAACTGGCGCGGTTGCTGGAGTTTCAGGTGGAGGGCCTCATGCGCCCCGACGGCGTGGGCAACTTTGGTCGTCCGCTGCAGGTCCTATCAGGACAGGAATTGAAGGATCGCATCGCCCGGCGACTGCAACGTGAGCCCTTGTGGATTGCATCCGGCCCGGAGTCCATCCAGC
>PWMO01000022.1 GCA_003558175.1 Spirochaetaceae bacterium | reverse complement strand
TCGGGCTTTCTCTCGGCAGCGTACGACGTCAACGCGGCCTGCTCGGGATACGTCTACGCGCTGCAGAACGCCTACGACATCCTCACCAATGAGCCGGAGCGCATGGTGCTGGTACTGACAACCGAGGCGCTTTCACCTCGCACCGACACCAGCGACCCGCAGACTGCGCCCATCTTCGGTGACGCGGCAACAGCCACACTGGTGGGAGCCGCATCTCACGTCGCGGCGGACGTTCCCATGCGGGCACGGCTGTTCCGGCCGGTTCTGGGTGCCGACGGAGAAGACGGCTCAATCCTGCGTGTGCCCGCGCGACCGGATGAATACATCTACATGGACGGTCCGAAAGTGTTTGTCGGAGCGGTTCGCGGCATGATCGAGAGTCTGGAACGGGCCTGTGTCGTAGCCGGAATCGCCGTGCAGGATCTCGATCTCATCGTGCCCCACCAGGCAAATCAACGAATCATCAACGCAGTTCAGCAGCGCGTGAAGGCTCCGAAAGAAAAGATGTTCAGCAATATTCGCGAGAACGGCAACACCTCCTCGAGCACCATCCCCTTGTGCCTGGAAATAATCTTCGGGCAGGATTGGAGCGGCAAGAGTCTCGGCCTATCGGCATTTGGCGGCGGATTCACCTTCGGTGGAGCGGTTCTGCGGGTGCGATAGACCGGCCCGTCGTGGCACTCAGCGGCTGCCGCAACATTGACGCCCGAGAGTGCTATAATGTTGCTATAATGTAAGAATGGGTCGGGCGGTTCCGCCCGTCGCCGTAAGGAGTGCTGAAGTGAAGCGGTGGATACGCAGCGAGCTGATAGTCGTGATTGCCGTGGCGATCATTGCCGCGTGCGCGACGGTACCGGTAACCGAGCGGCGGCAGTTACGCCTGATTCCGCGTTCGGAACTGCTGGGGATGAGTTTCACGCAGTACAATCAGTTCTTGAACGAGCACCCGGTTGTAACCGGTACGCCCGAGGCTGCGATGGTCGAGCGAGTGGGATCACGGATCGCTGCCGCGGTGGAGGAGTACATGAGTTCCATCGGGCAGGCGGCCGCGCTGCGCGGTTACCAGTGGGAGTTCCGCCTGGTTGAAGACGACATGGTGAACGCATGGTGCATGCCTGGTGGCAAAGTAGTGTTCTACACCGGGATCCTGCCGGTGACCGAGACCGAAACCGGCCTTGCGGTGGTGATGGGTCACGAGGTGGCACACGCCGTAGCAGAGCACGGCAACGAACGCATGAGCCAGGCGCTGCTTGCTCAGTTTGGCGGAGCGGCGCTGTCGGCCGCTATGCGAGACCGCCCTGAAGAGACCCGAAATCTCTGGCTGGCTGCGTACGGAGTCGGCGCACAGGTTGGCGTTCTGCTGCCCTACAGCAGGCTGCATGAGTCCGAGGCCGACCAGCTCGGCTTGATCTTCATGGCAATGGCCGGATACGACCCGCGTGAGGCGGTAACCTTCTGGGAGAGAATGGCAGCCGCCCGAGGTGGCCCCGAGCCACCGGAACTGGTGAGCACCCATCCGGCCGATTCGCGCCGCATTCGGGATCTGCAGGATGCCCTGCCGAAGGCGATGGAATACTACCTGGCCGCAACGCAGTGATTCTGGACGCGGTGAATCGGGACGCGAGCATGCGCCCGCAAAGTACCCGTGCCGCAAACTTGGGGCAAAGCCGCAAACATGGGGCAAAAAAAAGAGGGCTTCCAGGGTAAAGGAGGTCAGGAAACCCCTGGAAGCCGCAGGAAAGTGAATGCGCGTGACGCGAAGGACTCTGATTACAAAACAACCGATGACACCAAAAGTAACAGATAAACCGGTTTCAACTGCTGCGCCGCAAGATTCAAGCACTGCGTCGCGGATCTCGAGCGCTGCGCCGCATACCGCCGAAGAACCGCCTGAGAACCAGCCTGCCTGGGCTGTGGTCACCGGCGGGAGCAGCGGAATCGGTCGTGAGTTTGCCCGCGCTCTCGCGGCTCGCGGACAACGCGTGCTGATCACCGGCCGTCGCCCCGAGCAACTGGCGCAGACGGCAGCGGAGATCGAGGCCGAGACCGGGATGCAGATTGCTACGCACATCGTTGAACTGTCCGACCCGGCGGAGCGACGGCAGTTTCTGGATCGAGTGGATGCGTGCCGTCCGCTGGAGACGGTGGTGGCAAATGCCGGGTTTGGTTTCTCGGAGCCGTTTCTCGACGCTCCCGTGTCGCTTGCGCAGCAGATGGTCGCGGTACATGTCACCTCGGTCGTTGAGCTGTTCCACCGGGCATTACCGATCATGATGGAACGCCGGCACGGCGCCCTGATCGCGGTGGGATCGCTGGCGTCGCTTCTTCCCGTTCCAGGAGCCGAAGTCTACGTCGCTACCAAGAGCTTCCTCAACAGCTTCTGCGAGTCGCTGCGCATCTCCGTGGCGGAACGTGGAGTTCGTGTTCAGCTGCTGTTACCCGGTTTCACGCACACCGATTTCCATCGCTATGATTCGGAGTTTGTGACACGAGTACAGCAAAGCACACCGGCGAGCTGGATGTCGGCAGCTGACGTTGTCGGAGCGTCGATGCGCGCCCTCGATGTCAATCGTTTGGTCTGTATCCCCGGTTTCTCCAATCGCCTGCTCGCAACCGCGCACAGACTTCTACCACGCTCCCTGGTGCGGGCGGCAACATCAAGGATGTACCGCAAACAGCAGCGGCGCTGAGCCTGGGTGTGCGATCGGTTGGGAGCACCGATCCTCGATGCCTGTCGGCGCGACCGGTTTGCAATATATTCTACAGTGAAGTAGCGTCATGAAGGTATCAAGAACGCGACCAAGCCACCCGGTTCCCCCCTACCTGCATGGTGAATTGAAGGACCGTGACCAGGTGCTGTCGCACGTGGGAAATTTCACGCACCTCGAACGCCGACTTTTCCACCTGCTCTGCTCGATCTGGGAGCCGGAGATTGCGTACACTGCGGCACAGGCTCACGCCGACCGCGAGCAGGCAAAGCTGTCCGCGGTTCTACCCGCGCTGATGGAGAAGCTCCGCAGCGGCAAGCTGGGGCTGGTGCTCACCTCCGTGCAGGGTGAAGCACAGGCTCCCCGGGCGATTCTGCTGACCGCACCCGCCTCTCCGGTCTTCTATGCCAAACTGGTTGAAGAAGCGCTGCAGCAGGTTCTGGCAGATCCAACCCGGCCGCTTCCAGGTACTTCGAGCTTTGCGGCGGAGGGCATTTCGTTACCGCGCTCAGTCGCCAGACCATTGGACATGGACGGTCTGGCTGAACTGACGGTTCACGACCCGCCGCCGGACTACTTCGTAGCCGTAACCAGGACTTCCGACACCGACGCGTTGTACGTTCCATCCACGCGTCCCGGACTGCTGATCCCCGTGCTCCTGAAAAAGCTCCGACACTACCTGGACAACACCAATCTTCTTGCACATCTCGCCAGGTTGGGAGAGACAACGCTTTCTGAGATAGAACGGCGGATCGCCTCCCCGGATGCCGCCGGCTGGACTTCAATGGTAGAGCTTCTGCTCGAACACAAGGGAGCGATTGAACGAGGCCCGGTCCAGGTGGCGCCGGACCTCTTTACCGCTGCCGAGGGTCTGCGCCGCTACATCGCTGCCCGACGTGAGCTCGCGCAACGGCTGCAACTGAGCGAAGAGCAGAAGGCGGCGGTCGCACAGCAGATTGAACAGTCGGTGAAACAGGCGGAGGGCCAGGTGCTGTCCGCAGAGGAATTTGACGGCCTCCTGACCGGCCTCGTGCGCGAGACGGGACGGGAAGCCGAGCACCTGCGCACCACCCTGCGAAAGAGGCTGACAGAACCTCCCGTCGATAAGAACCTGTCTCGAGTGGTAGTACTGACCGACGCCGTTATCCACCGCGACAATCTCTACCTGACGCTGCTGCAACGTATGAGCACGCTCGCCGATGCCGTCAGAAAAGAATACATGCGTGACATGCAGCAGTTGCTGCAGGCAACAGACCGCGACCCCTATGTCTACTTCTTCTCGTTTGAAAACTGGGAGTACGATATAGCGCGTCGCGTTGCCGCGCGTGATCCGCTGACTGCCGAACTCATGGAGCGTCCCGCGCTGGTTGCCGAGGCGGTCGTACACACCGTGCGACACACGCTCTATGTCTCCGACCCGCGAGAAATAAAACGTCACCTCGAGGTACTGTTTCAGCCGGGAGGCATCACGCCTCGTCCGTGGGTGTATCTGCTTTCGCTGGATCTGAGCAGCATCTTTGAGGTGGCACTCGCCCGGCAGGGTGTGCTGAAGCAGATCATGATGCGCTTCTCGGGTCGTACCGACATGCTGCGCCGACGATTTGAAGAAACCGTCGCTGCGGCGGGCAGACCGGCCAGAGGAAGCGGCCGGAGCCGGATAGCCGATACGCTTGATCTGCTGGAACGAGGTGCTTCGGAACAGCAGCCTCTCCCGGGACCGCAATCAGCGGGCGCTGTGGCGGTCGATTCCACAGCCGGCTCCACCAGGACCGGGTCTGCGAAGCGCGCTCCCGGTACGCAGCCCGATGATGACCAGTCGGGCGTCCGCTGGGGCGGCCTTGGTCCGCGCGCGCGAAAGAGCGCCGGTGAGCCGGTGCGCCGCCCCTACTCCAGGAAACAGCAGGAGGAAGCGTGGCGGGAGTTCAAAGAGAACCTGCACAAGAAGAACTCCGGCTGAGGCACGGTCAGCCTCGCACGCGCCTGATTTTCTTCCTGACTACCCTGCTGCAGTTGTAGCCGGCAGCACCAAAGATACCGCCACCAGGATGCATCCCCGCGTTTGCCATGAACAGCCCCGGCAGCGGCGCTTCGTAGCCGGCGAGCTCTGGAAGCGGCCGCAGCTGGAACATCTGGTCGGTCAGCATTTCGACATGCATAACGTTTGCATTCGGCATGTTGTGTTTGTCAGCGATAACCGGTGGGGTCTGCACGTAGATGTCGCGCACCGCCTCTCGGGTTCCCGGCGCGTATTGTTCGACAACGCCCAGCAGCTTCTCAACCTCGCGCTGCTGGATCTCGCCCCAGGCGCTCCCTCCGCGCAACTGGTAGGGATAGTACTGGCCCCACACGAAGAGCGTGTGCTTGCCCGCCGGCGCAAGCGTGGGATCGACAGCGCTGAAAGTCATACCGATGGCGGCGGGGTACTCCGAAGGTAGCCCTTTGAGATAGTCGGCGTAGGCGTCGTGCAGGTACTGCACCGACGGACAGAGCAGCTGCAGGCCGTTGAGGATACCCTCGCTGTCGCGCGACTGGTACTGCGGCAACGCGTCCATGGCGCAGCGCAGCACCATGCCGAAGCCGTTCCCTACGTGCACTTTGGCTAGGCGCGAACGCAGCTCCGGCGGCGTCCAGTCTTTGAGCAGCTGCAGATACGTGACCCGGAGATGTGCGCCGGCAACCACCGCGCGCGAGGTGAACCGCTCGCCGGCGACGGTTTCAGCACCGCAGGCGCGCCCGTTCTCCACCAGAATCCTGCTCACCTCCTGGTTCGCAAGCACCTGTCCACCGTGCGCTTCTATATAACGCGCCAGCGCCTGGGTCAGCATCCCGGACCCGCCGCGCGGGCGTGCAGGGCCCCGTTTGTGAATGATCGAATGCCAGCCGACGAACTCGGCGGACATGGCGTCAATTGGCGGAGGTCCGCTCTGCGCACCCCACCACACCAGCGCCGAGCGCAGCTGCTCGCTTTCAAATGTTTCGTTGACAAATCGGCCATAGCTCTGGAACAGCGAGCGGACGAGTTCGGTGCGCGGAAAACTGCGATCGTGAAACTTGCGCAGCAGCAGTGTGCGTCCCAGGTTGGCGTTGGTCGGCTTCTGCAGAAAGAACTCGAACACCGCCTCGTTGAGCGGCTGCCAGCGCTTGACAAAGGTGCGATAGGCGTCTGCATCGCGCTCGCTGACGCGCGCGATGCTCTGACACGTCTTGTCGAGATCCTGGTAGAACTGGATACAGCTGCCGTCAGGAGCGGGGGCCGACATGAACGGGTCCAGCGGAATATACTCGAGTCCGTACTTCTCGAGCTCAAGGTCGGCCACAATCGGCGTGTGGTGAATCATGAAATGCAACGAGCCACCTACATCGAGGCGGAACCCGCCAAACATCTCCTCGGTGCAGACGGCACCTCCAATGGTGTCCCGCCGCTCCAGCACCGTAACCCGGTAACCCCATTTGGCCAGGTACGCCGCACAGACCAGCCCGTTATGCCCGCTGCCGACAACTACAATGTCCGTATCCATGGTACCGTTATACGGTACCCGGGGCAGAAATGCAAACTCATTCGGTGCACGCGGCGGAACTGCCCGCGTTGAGCGTTGCCGATGGATACGCTATCATGGCGAAATGCTCGACTTGCTGATTATTGGTGGTGGCATCCACGGCACCTATCTCTCGAACGCCTTATCGACGCGCATGGGCGTTTCAGATCTGGCCGTCATCGATCCGTACGAACGGCCGCTGACGCTCTGGAGGCGGCACACGCGTGCATGCGGCATGCAATACCTGCGTTCCCCGGCCGCTCACAACCTGGACGTTAGCTTTAACGCGCTGCGCGACTACGCCGCCCGGCAGGGATGGGATGCTCATTCCTCATTCGTCCCTCCCTACGCCCGTCCGCTCCTCGACCTGTTCAACGCACACGCCGATTCAGTCATCAATGCTAACGGACTCGATCGCTTGCGGATGCCGGGAACAGTCGACGACATCACGCTCCACGACCATCACGTTGAAGTCCGCAGCGGCAAGCAGTCGTTACGGGCCCGTCATGTGCTCCTCAGTGTCGGCAGGGGTGAGTCGCTCTGCGTACCGCAATGGGCCAATGCCGTCGATCCCTCAGGTGAGGTTGCGCGGCATCTCTTCGATCCACGCTTTGATCGCGACCGGTTTGCGGATGCCGAACGTCGCGTGATTGTGGGCGCCGGGGCGAGCGGTGTACAGCTCGCGCTGTTTGCCGTCGAGCGGACACGGAGCCCGCTCACCGTCATCAGCGAGCAGCCGTTGCAGGTTCGCAGGTTTGACAGCGACCCGTGCTATATCGGCCCTCGCTGCGCCAAACAGTTTCTCCACGAGCCCGATTACGCGCAACGCCGCGCCATGATCACGGCGGCCCGGGCTCCCGGATCGATACCCGAAGACGTAGCTGACCGCCTCGCGGATTATCAAGCAAGAGGGCTGATTCACGTACTGGTGGATCGAGTCAATCGAGCACGCCGCATGAGCCCCGGTGAAAACCGAAGTGCCGGGTCGCTCGGATCGCTCACGCTGTCGCTCGCTTCGGGCAAAGAGGTAGGCGCCGACACGGTAGCACTGGCAACCGGCTTTGCACCGGGCACGCCGGCGGGCACGCTGGTGCAGCGCCTTGCCGAGCGGTACCGGCTGCGCCGCGCCGCCGACGGATTTCCGGTGCCTGACAGCTTTCTGCGCTGGCACGAGCGGCTGTTTGTCAGCGGGGCTCTGGCAGAGCTCGAGCTCGGGCCGTTCGCACCCAACATCATCGGGGCAATTGCCGCGGCCAAACGTCTCGGTGCATATTTTCTGCAGAGCGGACCGCCGACCGAGCTGCACGGGCAGCCGCTGTCGCGGGTGTGGCGGCGGCAACGCACTCACACCGGCTCAAGCTCAGCCAGACGAGATTGAAACTCCAGGATTCCGGTACGGATTGTGGTGAAGACCAACGGAAAAACAACGTTGTAGAAGTACGCTTTCTGTATCATCCATTTTTTGCGCGTCTCGAAGGCAGCGTTGAGCGCGCGCTCGCACTCCTGGATATACTGGTCGAAGCTGTCAAAGTCCGAAGGGGTGCGCTGCTCGGCGTCATGACTCTTGACCGTATCCTGATACCGACCGAGGCTCAGAAAGAGATCGTAAAGCGAGTTCTCTTCCTCGATAAACCGCGACACCTTCACTGCGTCGCCGGTAAAGCGGCGCAGCAGCGCGTCATACTTGCGCGGCTGCATTGTGCGAAAAATGTAAGCCTTGTGAAGCCTGATCCGCTTTGTGCGAAACACATCCTCGATAGCAGTGATCACGTAGCGGTTACCACGATAGTACTGCAGCAACGCGACAATCCGGTCTGCGCCCGCTTCTCCCTTCTCGAGCAGCAGGCCGACCTGGTCACGAATGTTCTCCGGCAGCCCCGGATTGACCTCTATGCTGTAGCTGTTGAATTGCGCCTGCTGCTTATCTTTCAGCACCACCGTACTGAAGCGGAACAGCTCTTCTTTTTCGATATCGCGGTAATAGCCGAACAGCGCCCGTGCCTCCTTGCGGAAGCGGTTGTAATATGCATCAACAACACCGGTCTCTTCGAGAATGCGATAGAAGCCCTCAGAGATGCGCAAACCGCCGACCGGCGCCGTGGCTTCCATCCGCTTGGCCTCAATTACCGGCAGACCAACGATATCCCACTGTTTGGCACCGTCGGGGCCGAAGTTTCCAATGGTCACGTCTCCGATGTTGGCGCCGATGCGAACTCTGATTTGAAACAGGGCGTTGAACGACGACGAGACCTCCATGCTGGAACGCAACGCCGCGATAATGTCGAACGCCCGCTTGAGCAGCTCACGGCTCTCCGGGTTGGCAGCTTCCGCCAGAAAGCGGTCGTTGGCCTGGTTAAACAGGACGCAGACACGTTGCATCTCAACGCAGGTGTAGAACAGCTCACGCGCAATGTGGCGCCGCGCTTCCTCGTCGCTCATGTTCTTGGTCCGAGGATCGATAACGCCCCCGTAATGAAACATGAGGCTGTCACCCTCGATCTTGTTAAGGTATCCGCCGTGGCGCTTCAGGACCGCGTTAAAGGCGGTATAGAGGCCGTTCAGAACTTCCTGGTTCTCCTGCGGACTGAGAAACTTGGAGAGGAAGGTGTAGTCGGCGATGTCCATGAAGGCGACGCCCATCGTAGTAACAGTCGATGTCCTGGGAATGCCGCCAATTTCCAGTATCGCGTCAACCAGCTGCTTCGGCAGATAGAATTCTTCGATCTCTTTGCGCAGCAGGTACTCTCGGCTGTCCATCGCCGGTGCGGTCAGGTTGGTGTGCTGATCCATTCGTACCCAATCATAGTACACCGCACCTCGAACTGCAATCTGAAATAACCACAACAGAGACTATAACAGAGACCGGAAAGGCGCCGGGGGAAGAGAGTCCGAAATCCGCACGCGCGACGCGCGGCCCGATGACGGGAGCGAAGATCTGCATGACGCTGCGCGCGATCGTACTCACGACATCGCGACCTACGCATCGTTGGCGGTTTCGGCATCGGCTTCCGAGTCAGCCTCCGTCCCGGTTTCCGCCTCTGCCTCCGACAGCATGTCCATGAACTGCTCTTCAGAGATGATCGGGACACCGAGTGTCCGCGCCCGCTTGAGTTTGGCCGACGAACCCTCAGGATCATTGGTGACAAGCCAGCTGAGGTCTTCGGTTACGCTGCCCCTGGTTGTGCCCCCATGCTCCTTCACCAGCTTCTCCGCTTCGGCGCGCTTCATGGACCGCAGGGCTCCGGTGAAACAGAAACTGCTGCCGGAAAACGCCCGCGACTTCGTACCGCGCCCGATTGTTATCCGGCCCGTCTGCAGCACCTGCTGCATCTCATCGTAGAGCAGGCGGATGCCCTCAACCAGCGCGGCGGCGGTTGTCTCCCCAATCCCGTCGGTACGTTCGGCCAGCTCGGCCGGGTCCGCGTCCCGCAACGCTTGCAGCGTGTCGTAACCGGAGTCTACCGCCTTCTGCACAATGAGCTCGCCGATGCCTTCGATGTTGAACCCGGCCACGAAGCGCGCCAGGGGTACCTCCTGCACACCGTAGAGGTTGCGCAAGGCGCGTTTGGCTATTCCTTCGCCCATCCGCTCAAAGACCACAATGTCATTCTCGGTCAACGAGTAGAGATCGTGGATGCGCCTGACGCGTCCACTGTCGAAGAGATTCTGGATCAGCACCGGCCCGAAATCCTTGATGTCAAGAACGGAAACCCATTTCTTGATGCGGTGAATCTCGCGCTTGGGACACTGCATATCGGGGCAGTAGAGGCGCGTACCTTCGTCCACCAGAGTGGCGCCGCAAGAGTCACACCGCTGAGGAACCACGATTTCGGTGGCGTCAGGAGGGTTCTCGATCAGAGCCTCGATCTTGGGAATGATCTCGCCGCGCTTGGTGATGCGTACCACCGATCCGACCTTCAGTCCCATCTCGCGGATCAGGCGCGGATTTGCCAGGCTGGCGCGCTTCACCGTCGTTCCGGCAAGCCGCACCGGATCGGTAACGGCAATTGGGGTGTAGATGTGTCCCGATTCGCTCCAGATGACTTCGCGCAGTACGGTGGTTTCTTCTTCCAGCGCGAACTTGAAGGCGATCTGCTTCTCCGGGCGCGCGCGGCGCATGTCGTCGGGGTCGATCTCGTTGCCCTTCACCACCAGGCCGTCGATGTCGAAGTCGAGTTCACCGCGGCGTTGCGCTACTTCCTCGCGATACTCTATCACCTCGTGCACCGCGTGACATTCGCGGTACGGCACCACGTGAAACCCCTGCTCCTGCAGCCACTGGAGCTTCTGCCGTTCGTCCGCAAAGAAGAGATCGTCTTCTTCGTGCAGTGCATCATAGCAGATCACTTGCAGCAGATCGGCGCCAACGCCGTCTTTGCGTTTCATGACGCCGTTTGCCGCGTTGCGGCAGTTTGCCTTGTCCGAGTAGTGCTCACGATGTACGCTGCGCGACATCATCACTTCGCCCCGGATTCCGCCGCTGAATCCCGGTGCGATGCGCTGCGGCACGCCTTGCATGCGCCGCACGTTTGCGCTGACATCGTCTCCCACCAGGCCGTCGCCCCGCGTTACCCCGTAGCGAAACTCGCCGGCATCGTACTGCAGCTCGATGCTCGCTCCGTCCATTTTGTATTG
>PWMO01000483.1 GCA_003558175.1 Spirochaetaceae bacterium | reverse complement strand
CGTGACCAGCCGTACTCGCGATTGGGAGTGATGGAGTCAAAGGTTACCTCGAGCGCGTCTCCCGGCATCGCGCCTTCGACAAAGAACGGCCCGGTCATGGGGTTGCTGCAGTCGATGCGGCGCTCACCGCTCCCGTCATACCCGTGGGCGCATAGCGTTGAAGTGCGTACGGTGTCGCCGTCGCCGATGCGCAGAACGGTCTGATACGTTCCGATGGTTGGGTGAAAGTGGGTTGGATTGAACTCATGCGTTGCCATGCAGCCTCCTGAGCCAGATTGTACCGTCTGCGGCGTAGACCGGCTACGGGTAAAACCCGTTGGAGGGATCTGCACGATTCGTTATGATGTGACGCAGTATGCAGCGGGGCTACAAGATCGGAACCTGTTCATGGAATTTCGACGGCTGGGTGGGGCTGGTCTATTCGCAGCCGCAGCGGCGGGCCGTCGACTACCTTCCTGAATACGCCAAACGTTTCAGCACTGCGGAGATCGACTCGTGGTTCTATCGTATTCCTGACCGCCGGTCGGTGGGTGAGTACGCCGCCGCGGTTCCACCCGGATTCTCGTTTACCTGCAAAGTGCCGCAAGAGATCACCCTTACGCATCACCGTCGCAAGCGGAGATCCGATCCGCTGGAGGCAAATCCCGACTTCCTGTCCGTTGAGCGGTTCATGCGTTTTCTGGACGCGATCGAACCACTACTGCCACAGATGGACGCCATTATGTTTGAGTTTGAGTATCTCAATCGCTCCAAGATGCCGGGCCTGCCGGCGTTCATGGAACAGCTCGGCCGGTTTCTAGACGCTATCCCGGCGGGACTGCCCTACGCGGTTGAACCGCGCAACGCCAACTACCTGACCGAAGAGTGGTTTGCCTTCCTGCTGGGACACAGGGCGGCACATGTGTTCAGCCAGAAGCTCCATATGCCCGATGTATGGGATGTGTACCGGACCCACCGCGGAACCGTCGACCGGATGGGACGCGCTGTAATCCGGCTGCTTGGAGGAGACCGCGCCGCAATCGAGGCCAGGACCGGCAAGAGCTGGGATACCGTGGTGGAGCCTCGTCCGGCGGAGAAGGAACGGATCGCCGGCATGGTGGCAACGATGATCAGATCGCTCTTCGCCATTATCTCCGTGAACAACCACTTCGAAGGCAGTGCCCCGGCCACCGTACGCGATCTACAGCGTCTGATAGAATCGACGTCGGACTAATCCGGCGCCAATCCTGGACGCGCGGCCGAGCTTGGGCTACGGCGGTGCCAGCGGGCGGCACGACCACTGCCGCGTCGCTCGATATGGCCGGCGGCCTTGAGCGTCTGCATCATCGAGCGGATGCGGCCGTCCGGCAGGTGGGGGAAGCGTTGACGCAGATCCTCGATGGTGAAGGGGTTGGAGAGCGTCTCATCCGCAAGGATGGTGTGCCTCAGTTGGTGGGAGGAATCCGACGGGCTGCTGACCGGCTGATACAGTGTCGGGGGCTCACCGACCGCTAAGGACGACGTGCTTCCGGAGGGCTCGTGGGGATGTTGTCCAGAGCGCTCATCTTGCCCTCGGTGCCACAGTTCTCTGGCACGGCCGGCAAACCACGCCTCACACCACTGTTGGGCTGACGTTCGGCTGCCGGCGTATATGATCTGAACCTGCGGGTGCAGCACGTGCAACTCCGCCAGCACCCGCGCCGCGTGTGACGCGGGCCAGCGGCCGTTCAGTTTGCGTGGGTCGAGAAAGTCGCGATACTGCGCCTCGATTACCATGGCTGCATGACTGAAGCGGGATAGATCGTCCAGCCGGGCGTGCAGCACCCTGATCGACCCGAAATCAGACAGCATGTTGTCGAAGGTCTTGCGTTCGACCACTGCGGCAATCTCGGTCGCTATCTCGAGTGCGTAGTCTCCTGCGGCCAGGCGCCTCCGCTCAGCCGGTGCGCCCCGAAATCGCCACGGATAACGCTCACCACTGTCAATCAGGATGCGATACGCTCCGTGGGAATGCAATTGCACGCGCGAGTTCGACCGGTGCTGCTGCATGCCGCTCTGCGTACGAAAGAAGATCTGCTCGTACGAACCGGACTTGTTCTTGTAGCGCTTCTCAAGAAACAGGAAGTTACAGCGTTTGCGGTTGGGCCGGTCGAGGATGATCGACAGCTGCTTGCCAAAGCGGTCCAGTCGTACCACCGGCACGCGCTCGACCTCGCGAAACGGTGACTGCGGCTCCTCCATCTGCCCTTCGCGCAGGCAGAAAATCTGCTTGCCGCTGCCCGGCCACTTGTCCTGCACCCAGAGCGCGATCACCCGCTCGGACCCCTTCAGGATCTCAATGCGATAGGGAAACCGAGGGTTGTCGGTTTGTGACAGTATCCAGAGCGCTTCATCGGGCATGTGTCAGTTACCCGGAGTGCCACAGCACTCCTGCCGGATCGCGGAAATCCAGCGGTGCGCCGTGCGGCAATCGGACGTCTGCCTGCATCAGGCCCGTGGTTTGGTCGGCGGCGGACTGCTCCGCGGTAACCGAGTTGGCCGCCGGGTCCCGCTGTCCAAACGTGTTGATGGCCAGGTGATGATGGTAGCGGCCCCAGGCCAGAAACCGCATCCCGGGGTAATCCCGGTGCGTCACCGTCATGCCGAGCTTCTCGCGGTATACCGATTCGGCGCGGTCGAGGTTGGGGACATGGAGGTGCAGGTGCCCGATTACGCTTCCCGGCGGCAACGGCGCTTCACGG
>PWMO01000045.1 GCA_003558175.1 Spirochaetaceae bacterium | reverse complement strand
CGCGGTATCCGGCAGGAATGACAAGGCGGTCTGACATGGGCGCGAGTATAGCAGAAGCAGCGGAAACGCGCGATACCAGTGCGCGCCGGGCCGCCGCCGGGACAACGCCGGGAGCGCGCGTCGGACAGGCGCGTCTGGGTGCTGCACCGGTCCGGCGCCACGGTAGCTGTCCGGCGTTCGGAGCCCGGCCGCTATTCGATCAGGCGTTCTTGCGGAACTGGAAGATACCCCAGGTGAGGTAGCCGCGCCGGCCGCCGTCAACCCAGTGCTGCAGCCCCTTCTTCATGCGCTCGATGTAGTCCCTGCTGACCACCTGCGACAGTTCGCCGTCGCGGGCGACGGTCTCGTCGTGCACGCGCTGATAGTGGGTCGCGAGCTGCTGCGCCATCTCTTCGAAGCGCACCTCGCTGAAGCCCAGTCCGGAGAGGGTGTCGCGGTAGAACGCAGGGCAGGCAAGGTCGTCCAGGTGCAGGCGGTCGAGGATGGGATCGAGCACGCCTTCGGGGCAGTCGTCGGTCCGCATCGGATCGGTAAACACAAACCGGCCGCCGGGCTTGAGTACGCGCGCAACTTCGCGCAACACCGTCTCGCGCCGGCCGCTGTGCAGCATCGCATCCTGTGACCAGACTATGTCAAAGGTCTCGTTCTCAAACGGGATCTCCTCGAAGGAGGCGTCGACAACCTCGATGCTGTCTGCCAGTCCTGTGGCACGGTTCTTTTCGCGGTTGCGCTGGTTCTCGACTTCGCTGAGGTTGAGTGCAACCACGGCGCAGCCGGTGTCACCGGCAAGCGCACGAGCCGCCCCGCCGTAGCCGGCGCCGACATCGAGCACGGTCGATTGCGCCGTCGGCTGCACATACTGCTTCATGCGCTCCACCGTGCGCCTGCTTGCCGCGCCGATATCATCGCTCTCCGCGCGATAGAGGCCGATGTGGATATCTTCACCGCCCCAGATAGTGTAGTAGAACGTGTCCGCGTCGCTCGAGTTGTAGTAATGCTGCGCTGTCTGCGTCGCGGTTTCACCGTACTGTCTGGTGTTCATTATTGTCCCTCCTCGCGGCCCGCGTCGTAGGACTTCTCCGCTACGTGAATGAAGAAATCCGGATCGTTTTCGCGGTAGGTCTCCTTGAAGTCGCCGTAGGTCATGGTGCTCTGGAAACCTACCTCAGCAGTCAGCCGCCGAACGTAGTCGCGCCGCAACGGAAACATGTTGAGGTAGAACTCGCTCTGGTCAGGGAAACGGTAGCGAAAGCGGGCCAGCCCCTCGTCAACGTAGTCCGGTTCGGCCGACACGTTGTTGCCGCAGTAGTAGTAGGTGTGCCTGGACGAGTAGCCTTCGTCCATGATGGCGTCGTAGTTTCGCTGATCAAGGATCAGGACGCCGTCGTGCTTCAGCACCGCGTAGAACTCCGCCAGCGCCTTGCGCCGGTCACGCTCGTCAAAGAGATGGGTGAACGAGTTTCCCAGGCAGACCACCGCGTCAAACGATTCCTGAATGTCGCGGCTCAGCCAGCGCCAGTCTGCCTGGACGGTGCGCAGAATATGGCCCCGCTTGCGGCCGTTCTCAAACGCTTTGCCCAGCATCTCCGCGCTGCCGTCGGCACTGGTTACGTCAAACCCCGCCTCGAGCAGCCGAATGGAGTGAAAGCCGGTCCCGGTGGCCACGTCGAGTACGCGTTCAGCCCCGTGTTCGTGCAGCTTGCGCAGGAAGAAATCTCCTTCGCCGGCAGCGCGATCTTCCCAGCTGATGAGCTGATCCCACTTGTCGACAAACGCACTGATATACTCCTGCTGATAGTGATCGGTCTCGCGAACCGCGGTGGGGTCGCTGCCGAAATCCTGTCGTTCCGCTACTGGCATCTGAGCCTCCTTGATCCGGGTACCAGGATCCTGTTCCTTAGTACCGGTAGTGGTCGGGTTTGAAAGGACCTTCCTGGCCCACTCCGATGTACTGCGCCTGGTGCTCCGAGAGCGTGGTCAGTCGCGCACCCAGTTTCTGCAGGTGCAGGCGGGCGACCTCTTCGTCCAGGTGCTTGGGGAGCGTGTAAACGCCGATTTCCCTGGGATTGGTCCAGAGCTCGATCTGCGCAACCGTCTGGTTGGTGAACGAGTTGGACATCACGAAGCTGGGGTGACCGGTGGCGCACCCGAGATTGACCAGCCGTCCCTCGGCCAGCAGGAAGATGCTGTGTCCGTCTTCAAAGGTGAACTTGTCCACCTGCGGCTTTATGGTGTCGCGGCTGACGCCGGGATAGCGCTCGAGGGCATCCACCTGGATCTCGTTGTCAAAGTGGCCGATGTTGCAGACGATCGCCTGGTCTTTCATGCCGGCCATGTGCTCGGCGGTGATTACGTCGCAGTTGCCGGTGGCGGTAACGTAGATATCGGCCACCGGGAGCGCGTCTTCCACCGTCACCACCGAGTAGCCCGCCATGGTGGCCTGCAGCGCGCAGATGGGATCGATCTCGCTGACCAGCACCTTCGCCCGCAGTGCCGAGAGCGCCTCGGCGCAGCCTTTGCCCACGTCGCCGTAGCCGCATACCAGCGCGGTCTTGCCGGCAATCATGACGTCGGTGGCGCGCTTGATGCCGTCGACCAGCGATTCGCGGCAGCCGTAGACGTTGTCGAACTTGCTCTTGGTCACCGAGTCGTTGACGTTGATGGCCGGAAAGAGCAGGGTGCCGTCACGCTGCATCTGGTAGAGCCGGTGCACGCCGGTGGT
>PWMO01000234.1 GCA_003558175.1 Spirochaetaceae bacterium | reverse complement strand
TATCAGATCAGCCGCCACTCACCGGTCATCTACCTTACCTACCCGTTCGGCCCGCTTTTTCGCGTTGCGGCGGCACTTCGAGCCCGAAGACGGCAGACCTGAAGCTACACCGCGCCCTGCATCCGGTAGTGGCGCGCCTGGGTTTCAAACAGGTCACGGTAGATGCCGTCTGCGCTCATCAGTTCCGCGTGTGAGCCGGACTCGGCAATGGCGCCGTCTTGCAGTACGTAGATGCAGTCCGCCATGCGCACGGTTGACATGCGGTGGCTAATCAGAATTGCGGTACGCCCACCGAGGATCTGGTGAAAGCCGCTGAACAGCTCGTACTCCGCCTTGGGGTCCATGGAGCTTGTCGGCTCGTCCAGCACCACCACGTCGGTATTGCGGAAGAAAGCGCGTGCCAACGCTACCTTCTGCCACTGGCCGATGCTCAGCTCATGCCCGTTGTCAAACAGTCGACCGAGCGTGGATTCGTAGCCCTTCGGCAGGGCGCGCAAGGCTTCATCAATTCCGGCCTGGCGTGCGGCGTCCGAGAGCCCGGCAGGGTCGTCGCTGCGCCGGACGTTGCCAAACCAGATATTGTCACGGGCGGTAAGGTTGTACTGCACGTAGTCCTGGAACACCACCGCCAGGCGGCTGCGCAACTCCAGCGGGTCAATCCGGCGCACATCGACCCCGTCAAGCAGGATTCGGCCCTGATTGACCTCGTAGAGGCGGCAGAGCAGTTTTACCAGCGTAGTCTTGCCGGCGCCGTTGAGCCCCACCAGCGCGGCAACCTGTCCGGCGTCAATCTGCAGCGAAACGCCGCGCAGCACCGTCTCATCCGAGCCGGGGTAACTGAACCAGACGTCTTCAAACACAATGCCGGAGGCCGGCAGCCCGCGCGACGAGGGGTGGCCGTCGCCGGTCTCAATCACGGTTGGTCTACTCTGCGTGTCAAGAAACTCGTACAGGTTGGTCAGAAAGAGGTTGTTCTCATACAGTCTTGCCACCGCTTCCAGCGCCGCCTGCAGAAACGTCTGGCCCTTCTGAAAGGCCTGGTAGAACATCACAAACGCGCCAACGGTTATCACGCCGCGCACCGCATCACGCGCCACCCAGAAGTAGGCGCCGAAGACCAGCACTACCGAGAGCGTCTGCGCGGCCGCGGCAAACCAGGCGTTCTTCAGATCCAGCTCGAGGCGAATGCGGCGCAGCGTGGTACGAATGCTCTGGAAGCGGTTGATAAACGTCGGTCCCAGACCGAACATACGGATTTCTTTGGCCAGTTCCTTGCCGACCAGCATCCAGTGGTAGTAAGCGGCACGACGCTCCATGTCGGTATAGCTGCGCTCGCGCAGGTACTGCCGGCCGGAGAACACCAGCCGCACCAGCATGCCCGGGATCACCGCTGCGATCAGGATCAGCAGCACCGGCCACTGGAACATGAGCAGCAGCCACGCCACGCCGGCCAGCGAGATCACGTTCTGCAGCAGCGTAGCCAGCGCATTGATGATCACCCCGGGGCGAAAGGTGGCCTCGTGCTGCGCCCGATGCAGCGAATCCTGGTAGGCGGCGTTTTCTTAGAACTCGAGGTCGACCTCTATCGCCTTCTTCTGGATCACGTCGTGCATGTGATCCACCACGCGGCGGCTCTGCTCGGTATTCACCAGCGTGCCGACAATGCGCGTGATGCCGGCAAGCAGCATCACCCCACCGGCCGCAAAGAGCACCACGTACAGCTCCCGCTGCGGTGCACCGCCGGCGGCAGCGCCCGCTGCAGGCGGTGCCGCGCTCACCGCGGCCACAACCGCGTCTACCAGCAGCCGCAGCAGGTAGATCGATACCACCGGCAGCACGCCCTGCACCATCAGCAGCAGCGCGCTGGCGATGGTCCAGCCGCGCGAGCTTTCCCAGACAAAACCGAGTGCGCGGCGCACGTTGAAGGTGGTATAGAGAACGTCGCGCGCCTTTGCTCTCAGCGACATGCAGCCTCCGGCCGGTGGGACAGTGCGGCGTGGGCGTCAACCGCGTTCACAACGTCGTGCAGACGCTCGTAGCTGAACGGGCGCGTCAGGCGAAAGACCGGAAGGCGGGAAGCCAGGTCAGCGCACTCGCGGAAGTGGCGCCCGCGGCCCAGGATATCCATCAGCTGTCCGGCAAAGAGTGCTCCATACCAATGCGGCAGCAGCTCTGCCAGTGCCTGGTAGCCGGACAGCCGCTCAATGGCAATTTGCGCGCCGCGGTCCAGCACGTAGACCGCCTGCACCGCAACGGGATGAGCGCAGAACCGCTCGTCCAGGGTACAGGAGCGCTTCTCAAACCCGGGGCCCACCTGCGGCAGCGCGGCGGCATCTTCCACCAGCTCGTGCGCCGATTCGGCCCACAGCTTGGCGCGCGGGAAGCCGGGAAGTGCTACAGTTTCTGTTCCGTGGGACAGCAGCGGCATCAGGTCGTCGCTCACCATGCCGTAGCCGGCCCGGTAAAAGGCGGCGGCCAGCGTTGACTTACCCTCGCCGGAGCGGGCCAGAAAGGCCAGCGCACCCGCTGCATCCGGGCGGGCGACTACGGAGGCGTGAAACACCGGCGTCCCGCGCTGGGCAAGCAAGACACCCAGCACCGGTCCGGTCAGAACCAGGCGCACCAGCCGTTCATCCGCGTTGGGGACCGGCGCCACGGTAACGTTGCGGCCGTCTTCAACCAGGAACGCCCCAATGCCGCTCCAATAGAGCAGCGTTGCGGCATCGT
>PWMO01000275.1 GCA_003558175.1 Spirochaetaceae bacterium | reverse complement strand
TGTTGTAGAACGAACGTGCGCCAGAATCGACCCAGAACAGCTGCTTGATGCCTACATCGGTCATGTGAGCGGCAATCTCGTCACCGATCGGCCCTTTCAGTACGTTCCAGTAGTGCTCGTGGCTGCGGAAGATGTAGGGAACGCTGAAGACATCATAGATGGGGACGAACGCCGATGCAAATCCGGCCGAGATGTGCGTCATATCGAGGGCGCCGGACTGCGCCTGTTCCATGACCTCGCGCGAACTTCCGAGCACCGAGTTGTAGAAGATCTCGATCTCGATCTCGCCGTTGGTAAGCTCATTGACGCGTCGGGCAAACAGCTCGTAGCCCAGCGACGCATGCGTACCCTCGGTGTGGTTGGTTGCGAGGCGCATTCTGCGTACCCGCGGGGCCTCGGCGCTGCCTGCTGCAAACACCGTCCCACCGACGATGACTACCATCAGCAGCACCAGTATTAGTCGACTTCTCATCCTGTTCCTCCTTGGGGTTTGCCACACGTGCCGCGCTTGTTGCGCTGCGTCGGAGTGTGACGCCCAAAACGTTTGTTCTCGCAGCGTTGCGACCCAGAATAAGCAAAGTCTTTCACAATAAACTTTGTTTATCTGAGCACGCCACCGCGGTGACACCCCCATTCTAAGAGCGGGTTTCCGATTCTGTCAACATAATGTTTGTCTCCGCGGCCAATTTCTTACGCCGGGCGGACAAAACGCACATTAAACTAAGTTTTATAAGGCGCTTGGCCGGAAATCTTGATTGACGGGAGAAAAAACTTAGTCTATCATTTGAGTGGCTGCGCGGGTGCGCCGGACCGCCGGACGGTTGCCAGAGGGAAGCGATGAAGAACTACCGCCACAAGCAGATACGATCGGTAATCCTCGAGCGCATTGAGCAGGGCTTCTACGGCGAGAACCAGCAGATCCCCAAGAGCAAGGCGCTGGCGGCCGAGTTCGGCACTTCGAGCATCACCATTGACCGGGCGCTGTCGGCGCTGGCGGACCGCGGGGTTGTACGGCGCATCGCGCGCAAGGGAACGTTTGTGAATCCGCGGTCGCAGTGGGACGGGGCGGCCGGCGCCGGGGATGCGGGCGTCGCCGGAGAACAGCCGCTCGTCTCGCCGGCGCCGGGGCCGTGGGGTGAAGGCGGCGCCGACGGGAGTGGTGAGGGTGCGCGCTGGCCCGGCGCCGCCGAGCGGACGGGGCGCAAGCCGCGCGGCCGGGAAGACGGGGGCGGCCGCAGCGGGATTGTGGCGATGATCGTGCATGACGCAGCGGTTCCCTACCACTTCTGGACCAAGGCGCTGCGCGGGATTGAAGACGCGCTCAGCGCACACGGAATGCACGTGATTGTGGGCAGCAACAACCTCACCATTGACCGGGTCATCGGCAACATTGAGGACCTGAGCCGCAAAGGAATTGACGGCGTCATCTACGTACCGATGGGCGCTTCCAGCGAGCACGAGTACGAACAGATCAACGGCCGCGCCATCGCCACGCTCGAGCGGCTCGGGGTTCCGCATATTCTGCTGAACCGGCACGTTGCCAACGCCGCAAGCTCATTTGTGGTAGGTGACGAGGAACGCAGCGCCGAGGCGCTCACGCGGACGCTGCTCGACACCGGGGTCACCAACCCCATCTGCATCACGCAGGATTACATCACCCCGTTCGCCGATCGCGAGCTGGGCTTTCGCCAGGTGCTCGAGGAGCGCGGGTTCACCGACATCGAGCAGCGCATCATTCACGTCCTGCCCTATCCGCAGCAGATTGACCGGCGCTACCTGGGCGAGATGGTTGAGATTCTGCGCCGCAGCGGGGCCGACGGCGTCTTCTCGGTAAACAACCACATTGTGACCACCGTGCTGAAGGCCGCCGACATCCTGCACGCAGAAGACGGAAGAACGATTCAGGCAGTCAACTACGACAGCGTAGAAGGCCCGGAGCGCGAGCGGATTGCACAGACGGCGGTACCGCAGGCGTACAATATGGGGTACATCGCCGCCGAAATTCTGGTGTCGCTGAAGCTGCACCGGCCGGAGACCGTCTTCCGCGTCTATGAACCGTGCCTGTTCAGCGAACGCCGGCAAGCACTTCAGGAAGCACTACCGTTACAGGAACGATAACAGGAGGCATCGACTGATGGCACGAGTACTCTCCGCCGCGGAGGCGGCAACCCTCGTCCCGGACGGCGCGACCGTCATGATCACGGGCTCGGGCGGCGGCCTGATGGACGCCGACTTCACCTACGCCGCCATCGAGCAGCGGTTTCTCAGTGAGGGACACCCCAGAGATCTGACACTGGTCCACGTTACCGGAATCGGCAACCGCGCCGAACAGGGCGTAAGCCGGTTCGCGCACGCGGGAATGACCCGGCGGGTGATCGGCGGCCACTGGGGCTGGTCGCCGGAGATGATTCGGCTGGCGCTCGAAGAAGAGATCGAAGCCTACAACGTTCCGCAGGGAGTCCTGTCGGTTATCGGGCGCGAGATCGCAGCCGGCCGCAAGGGGCTGATCACGCGGGTCGGCCTGCAGACCTTCGTTGACCCGCGGGTAGACGGTGGCAAACTCAACGGCCGCACCAAAGAAGACATCGTGGAGCTGATCGAGCTGGGAGGCGAGCAACTGCTGTTCTACCGCGCCTTCCCGATTGACGTTGCGATCATTCGCTGTACAACCGCCGACGAACAGGGAAACCTCTCGGTTGAGCACGAAGCGGCCAACCTCAACGTACTGT
>PWMO01000037.1 GCA_003558175.1 Spirochaetaceae bacterium | reverse complement strand
TGAGCCGCATCCGCGCAAAACCCGTCTTGTGAATCTTGTCGAGGTGGTAGACCAATCGGAGATCGGACCAGTCCCTTTTATAGAGGGCGAAGAGCAGCGCCGTCGTGTCGAACTCATCCTCGTTCTTCCGGCATATCTCCAGCACGTCGCCTGCGAGGATGGCCTTCCCGAAATCGGTCGCCGCCACTTTCGACTTGTACCTGGCGAACTGATCCACAAGGACGTACGGCAGCAGTTCGTCGCCGCAGGAACGCAAGAGTTCCTTTTTGCGCCGAGCCGAACCGGCTCCGTCCAAACCGAGGTTCAGGCACAACACGTCGGCCTGCCTGCCTGTGCGCCGACTCACCCACTCGTCTCGGAACCCGGCCTGATCCGCACGCGCCAGCACGAGATCGAGCGCCATCTCCAAGTCGCTTTCCCAGAACTCCCTCGGCGGAGCCTCCGCGTACAATACCGATTCAACGTGTTCTGTGCTCATCGCCATCCACCTGTGCATCGGGTCTAGTAACAATGCGCTCGTGCGCTGTACAGGTTCATGCAGTCTGATGACGTCCACCAACCTCCGAGGATGGCATCTGATCCCACGCCCTCCCGTCCAGCAAACGCCCTGTTCGTTTCTTGTTAACTCCGCCCCATTGTTTGAAGAAGAATGGTGTTCCTGCGGCCAGGCATTGATCCCGGATGTCTCTGACCCATTCCGGCTTCATCGGCCTCGCCTGCGGGCCGGATTCGCCGCCAACGATCACCCAGAAAATACCTTCCAAATCGATCTCCGGGACGGGGCCAAGCAGCGGTTCGAATGAGATGAACTTCACTGCAGCCTGCGTCTGCCGCAGGTTGTCGACGCGGTAGGCGTAGTCGGCATTCTCGACACTGACCCCCATCCAGATATTCGGTTCCCATGGCAGTTCCGACCCGAGCGCCGCCAACCGCCGGGAGCGTTTCGTGAGAATCTGGAACCGGTGCTGCGATGCCTGCTGCATAACCCTGAACACGTCGCAGACGAATCTGATAGGTATCTTCTTGTGGAAGAGGTCGCTCATCGAGTTAACGAAGATGGTTCTCGGTTGCTTCCATTTCAGCGGCGCCTCCAACACGTGCTTGTGAAGCGCCAGTCTGAATCCATTTGCATAGTTAGGCTGTCCCATGGCCTGCAAGCGACGGGAGAGCCGCTCCGCGTAGCAGTGCCGGCAGCCTGGGCTGATCTTTGTGCATCCGGTGACGGGATTCCAGGTCGATTCCGTCCATTCGATCTTTGAGCGGCCCGCCATGTGCTAAACCTCCCGCTGGGGGAACCTGACCACAACTGCGTCCGCACACGTCGGGCGGCCGCCTCGATTCGGGCGCTTGCCCGCCGGAGGGGAAAGGGCAATCTTGCTCTCCGCCTCCAGCATGGTCAAAGCATCTTTATAGTTCCTCTTGAGGTACGGCCTGCCCACATGGTGGGCATCGTACACGTCTTTCATTAGAAGGGTTTTGCCGGCAAATGCGGCCAACAGCATGTCCGCAAGATCATCGAGCGGCCGCGTTAATTCAAAGAGCAGGGGGAACCGTTCGTTCGCGGGGTTGTATTCGAAACTCGGCACCCCTTGATCCTTGCTGGAACTGTGGCGAGCCATAATGTCTTTCATGATCTCATAGCCTCGGACATGTTTTGTCACCAGGAAGAGATGATGGCTCGTGCGTTTCCCTCTCGCGTTCTTGAAGCAGAACGGAAGAACGAATCTGCCGCCCATCCTCTGGAGGGCGAGGGTCAATTCAGTCACGACCGTCATCTCGCGATCATAGGGAGGGAGGGGCTGGAGCCGTCGCCGGATATCGTCCGTACGCTCCTCGCCAAAAAGCGCGCTCATGTGCTCAATGACCGATGGGTTTGTTAGGCCCATGTTGATGCGATTGTAGTTGAAGAAGAAGATGCAGTCGCACCCCCAGTCTTTGATCACGGCATTGACAAGGCGGAGAGAAAGCCCCTTGTATCCCCATGGGTCCACGAAGCATAAGGTCGGTACGAGCCGGGTCTGCTCCAAGTCCCTGGCGATGTTGTTTCCGACTTCCTCGTTCATGACTTGAGGGCGGTGCTTCAGAAGGTGGAGGTTCGGGATCGTGTTGATTTCAGTTTCCAACGACCGGACGCTTGCGGCGTCCTTGTCATTGAAAACGGTGACGAGCCTTTCTCGGATGTCCGGGTCATTGATTGCCTTTTCAAGCACTAGAAGGGGTGTTGACACCGCGCCATCTTTGTAGCGACCGGGGCCGGCGAACAGGTCCACATAGGCAATAGCGTCCGATTCTCGGTCTGGGCTTCTTCTCATGCCGCCAATGATGACCTTTGCCCACGCCCAGAAGTACTTGCTGACGATGATCGCCTTGATTTGGGATTGCTCCCGTGTTTCATCGAAGAATGTGTTTTCTGTCATTGGGCTTGCTCCTCAATCTTACGCGCTGCCGGAGAGGGCGCTGGCCCCGGATCGCCTGGCGGCGACCACCTTGCCGAGCACGCTCAGATTGTCCTCGGGACCGACCCGGATTGCTGCGTACTTGGCATTCGCCGACCGCAATTCGACGCGCTCCTCTTCGACGTACAGAATCTTGACCGTCGCTTCATCATCGACGGCCTCTTCCAGCCGGTACTTGTCGATGAAGTCGCCAAAGATCGCCTGACTCGTGGCCTTGTCGCTGCGCATGATCGGCGTGCCCGTGAACCCGATCTTCGCGGCGTTCGGCAGCGCT
>PWMO01000461.1 GCA_003558175.1 Spirochaetaceae bacterium | reverse complement strand
CGCTGGGGAAACTACCACGCCAACATGCTCGCGTACGCCGCCGAGGGGTTCATCGTGATCTTTCCCGAGTACATCGGCTTCGGCGACCCCGACACACCGCAGCGGTACTTCAGCAAGGCCGCTGAAGCGTACGTAATGCTCGATTCGATCCGTGCGGTATACCGGTTCTTTGACACCACGTTCTCCGACGGCACGTTCTCCGACGGCACGAATCGGAGCGACTTCTACAGGCTCCTGCCGTCTAAGACGGTCTTCGCGGCCGGCTATTCGCAGGGCGGCCACGCCGCTCATGCGGCTGCGGACCTGCGGCCTGACTACGCTCCGGAGCTGCCGCTGACCGGGCTGGTGGGCTTCGGACAGACCAACAACGTTGCCACGCTGATGCGTGAAATGGCGTACTACGCACCCTACATTATCTACACCTTTGCCGAGATGTACGGGCACGACGAGATCGACCCCGCCGACTACCTGCAGCCGAAATGGCTCCCAACACTGGAAGAAGACATGTATCGGTTCTGCGTCGAAGAGTTCCAGTTCTACTACCCGATGAAGGGTGAAGAGCTCTACACCGCCGAGTTCCACGCTGCGCTGGTAGAGGACCGGCTGCACGACGAGTTTCCCGCCATGGCGAAGCGCCTCGAGGAGAACCTGGCCGGTCTTTCGGGGCACGGCCTTCCGGCACTGGTGCTGCAGGGCGAACAGGACATTATCATCACTACGCCGGAACAGACGCGCTTTGTAGAACAGCTCTGCGCCGCCGGCAGTGCGGTAACGTACGAGGTACTGCCGGGGGCAAGGCATCGTGATGTCCGCCCGGCCGGATTCCGCCTGTCGGTAGAATGGATGCGCGCCCTGGCCCGCGGTGATGAGCCGCCACAAGTGGACTGCGACTGAGAACGCGCCGGCTGCGCCGCGCCCCGGCAGCATTCAGACCGCCTCGGTACGACAATCTCTTCTCAGACGTTTGACAAGTCGCTGGACAGGAACAGCATTACGGGGTATAGTATACCAAAAATAGGTGCAAAAAATCCACTTTGGAGGCTATGTGACGGTTCGGCGGACGCTCGCGGCAATACTCTTCACCCTTGCACTCGGGACACCTCTGTCCGCCGACAACGTCAGTCCGGGCGCTCCGCCCGACGGACTGCACACATTGCAGTTCGACCACATCGGCTACGGCGAGGGACTGGTCAATTCGTCGGTCTCATCCATCGTGCAGGACCACAGCGGCTTTCTCTGGTTCGGCTCGCAGGGCGGGCTGCACCGTTACGACGGCTACGACATGCGTCTCTACGCCAGCGAACCGTTCGATCCGGATAGCCTTTCGCATCAGCTGGTGCAGACCCTCTACCTGGACGAACATCGCGACGTCGTCTGGATCGGCACCTATGGCGGACTCAATTCGCTGGAGACATCCTCCGAGCGTGTGACGCACTACCGACACCGGCCTCACGACCCGCTGTCGCTGAGTGACGATGTAGTAGTAGCCATCCAGCGTGACGCCGGCGGTGCCCTCTGGGTGGGTACGCTGGACGGGCTCAATCGGCTGGAAGACGAAGAGAACGGCGTGTTTACGCGGTTTGCTCCCGACAGCGAGGATCCTGACAGTCTGCCGCATCCGGTAATCCGCAGCCTGTTCCGCGATTCACGGGGCCGGTTCTGGGTCGGAAGCTACGGCGGGCTGTCGCGAGTCGAGCAGAGCGACGGCGAGACGCGGTTCATCACGCTGCAAGCGGCAGAAGCCTCGGGCGACGGCACGCCGGCAGCGGAAGGGTTGCCCAGTCCGTTTGTGATGGACATCGACGAAGACGCCCACGGCAATCTCTGGGTTGGAACCTGGGGCGGAGGGCTCTCGCTGCTCGATGCGGACGGCACGCCGGTTGAGCATTTCAGCTTTCATCACAACGATGTGTACCAGGTTCTGGCGGCCCGGGACGGCTTGATCTACGTTGCCCCACCTGGGGCGGCGGTCTGGTGGTCTTTGACCCGCAGACACGAACGCATGCAGCGTATCGCTACGCCCCCGACGACTGCTGCAGTCTCAGCCACGACATCGTCTACTCCCTGTTTGAAGATCGTGCGGGCATCATCTGGATCGGTACCAACGGCAACGGCGTCAACAAGCTCGACCCTGAACGCGCGGACTTCCGATTTGTCCACTCCAGTCTGCCCGCCGGCTTCCGACTCCCTGCCGGCAAAGTGAGAACGCTCTACCACGACGCACCGACAGGCCGGCTCTTCATCGGAATTGAGGGCGCCGGACTGAGCGTGAGAGACCCGGAGACCGGCCGGATTGCCGGCTATCGCCGCCGTGACGGGTTCTCGCTCAGCCATGAGAATGTGAACGCAATCAAACGCGATGACGATGACTCCCTGTTGCTCGGTACGCACAGCGGGATAGACCGCTTCTACCCCGCAGAGCAGCGCATCGAAGCGGCGTGGGACGCTTTCGCGGACGTCATTCCGGAACCGCCGATTGTCTACGCGCTGCTGCGCGACGGCGCTGACAGCCTCTGGGTCGGCACCTACGACGCAGGCCTGCTGCGGCTGCTGCCCGACGGCACGGTGCACAACTACCGTCACAACGCCGATGATCCCGGCTCGCTCAGCAACAACCTCGTCTACGACATCATCGAGGACAGCTACGGCGACATCTGGGTGGCAACCAACGGCGGTCTCAACCGCTACCGGCCGGAGTCTCGCTCCTTTCAGCGCTATACCTACGACGCG
>PWMO01000237.1 GCA_003558175.1 Spirochaetaceae bacterium | reverse complement strand
GGGTCTTGCGCGTAAGGTGGAGCAGCGGCAGCAGGGTAACCGCGCCAAGCGCGAAGCGTACCGCGTTAAAGGTGAACGGGCCCACAAAATTCATGCCCGCGCGCTGCGCCACAAAGGCGAGCCCCCAGATCAGAGACGTGATGAGAAGCAGGGCGCCGCCGAGCGCCGAACTGTGTTGCATGCGCGCATCCTACCGTAAACGCCGCTGAGCCACAATCGGCATACTCGCACGTCTCCCGGTCGAACCTTGACTCTGTTGGGAGGCTTTTCTATGTTTAGATACAACTCCGATCGTCCGTGCAGTTACCAGGGCGTAACGAGGGAAGGAGTTGAGTATGAAGTATCTATTGCGCTGGAGTATCGCCGTAATCGCGATTACCGCCATAGGTCTGCCGCTGTTTGCCGCCGGTCAACCGGAGTCGGCGCTTCCGGAGCCCACCAGAGGTCCGGTAGTCGTTGCCTCCAAGATAGACACCGAAGGGGCGCTGCTTGGAAACATGATCGTGCAGCTGCTGCGTGCCCATGGATTCGAAGTTGTCGATAACACCGAGTTCGGAACCACCGACGTCATTCGCCGCGCGATCACGAGTGGTGAGATAGACATCTATCCGGAGTACACCGGAAACGGAGCGTTCTTCTTCGACCACGCTGATGATTCAGTCTGGAAAGAGCCGCAGGCTGCCTACGACACGGTGGCCCGACTCGATCTTGAGGCCAACGACATTGTCTGGCTCACACGCGCGCCGGCCAACAATACCTGGGCAATTGCGGTGCGCAACGACATAGCCGAGCCCAACAATCTGGTAACGCTTGAGGACCTCGCCAACTATATCCGCGACGGAGGTGAGTTCAAGATAGCGGCGTCGGAGGAGTTTGTCAGCCGTGACGACGTGCTGCCCGCGTTTGAACGCACCTACGACTTCACGGTGGCCGAGGACCAGATGCTCACCTTTTCCACCGGCAACACCGCGACCACTATCCAGGCTGCAGCGCGCCGTACCGACGGCGTCAACGCCGCCATGGCCTATGGTACCGACGGGCCGGTTGCCGCTCTCGGGCTGCGCGTAATGGAAGATTCGCTCGGCGTTATGCCGGTCTACGAACCGGCTCCGATAGTCCGCCGTGAGGTCGTTGAGCAGTATCCCGAGATCGACGCAATACTCGAACCGGTGTTCAACTCGCTGACCATGGAGACGTTGCAGGCACTCAACGCGATGATCGCCGTTGAGGGGCAGGCTGCGGCGCAGGTTGCCGAGAACTGGCTGGTCGAGAACGGGTTTCTGACGCGTTGAGCGTACGCCGAGTCTGCGCTGCAGCCTCATGAAACCTGAACATGAAACTTGAAGTAGAACGAGTCACGTTCCTCGGGTCTGCCGTCGCGGCCGTGGCTCTGTTTCTTCCGTTTGTTGAGTTCAAAGCAAATCGCGTTGCCGAGGGGGTGGGACACTCAATCTGGGCCCTCGGCCCGGGCTGGGAAGCGTGGGCCGCCGCCGGCAGCGTGCTGGTGCTGCTGCTGCTGCCGTTTGCGAGAGAGAGTACGCCGGTGCGAGCAGCTAAGGTCGCCTTTGGGAACCTGCTTTTCGGCGCCGCGCTTCTGGTGATCGTTCGGGCGGGTGCGCTGCTGGTAACCGAGGAGACCCCGTTCGGTCGCATCGGCCCGGTCTCCGGGTTCTGGCTGATGGTGCTCGCCACCTTCATCGTCGTTGAAGGCTCACTGCGCAACGCGCACGCGCCCGCCGGCGTAAAGCTCGCCGCACGCCTGGTACCCTTCGTGCTGGTGATTGGAGCGCTGGTTGGTGGCGCATTGGAGCCGGTTGCCATGGTGCAGGAGTACCGTAACCGGTCGGACCGCGTGCTGCAGGAGTTCGTGACCCATCTGCATCTCGCTTTTGCAGCGGTGTCGGCCGCCGTTGTAATCGGCGTGCCGCTTGGAGTGCTGGCGTGGAAACGGCGCCTGCTCGACCGCCCGGTTTTCGCCGTGGTTAACACAATCCAGACCGTACCCAGTCTTGCGCTCTTTGGCCTTATGATTGCTCCGCTGGCTCTGGTCTCGCGGCAGTTTCCGATGCTGCGCGCCATGGGGGTACGGGGAATTGGAGCCGCGCCGGCGCTGATCGCTCTGACGCTGTACGCGCTGTTGCCAATTGTACGCAACACTTACACCAGTCTCGCCGTCATCCCCGGGGCGGTGGTGGAGGCGGGACGCGGTATGGGGATGAGTCGGCAGCAGCTGCTGCGCTATGTTGAAGCCCCCATGTCCGTTCCAATCATACTGAGCGGGATTCGCACCTCGGTCGTGCAGGCAATAGGAAACACTACCGTTGCCGCGCTGATCGGGGCAGGCGGACTGGGCGTCTTTGTCTTTCAGGGGTTGGGGCAGGCAGCTCCCGACCTGATTGTGATGGGGGTGATTCCGGTCATTCTGCTGGCGGTTGCGGTTGACCGGGGCATGGCAGCCTTGATCACGCTGGTAACACCCGCCGGCCTGAGGGCAAGCCGCGCCGAGGAAGGGGCAGCATGATTGAGTTCTCGCACGTCACCAAGCGCTACGGTCGCAATGGTGAAGTTACCGCGGTGGACGATGTCTCGTTTACCGTGGAGGACGGGCAGGTCTGTGTTCTCATCGGCCCATCGGGCTGTGGCAAGACCACCTCACTCAAGATGGTCAATCGAATGCTCGACGCCACATCAGGTAGCGTGAAGATCGGCGGACGGCCGGTCGATTCTTTTCC
>PWMO01000075.1 GCA_003558175.1 Spirochaetaceae bacterium | reverse complement strand
CTTGAGCGAAGAGAGCGAGTGAGGCCTTGCAGGGCAGGGGTGAGGGCCGGTGTCGTTGGGTGGCAACAACAAAATCGGCACCACTGTTTAGATATTAATGACGGGCGGGATTGCGCCGATGATAGACATGAGGACATACCATGATAAGCGCAGAGCAGATCATTGACTCGCTATGCTCGGTGATGTTGCAGGAGATTCAGTTACTGGACCTGCTGGCAGACCGTGAACGCGAGCTCCAGAACCAGTTGCTGAACCGTGATTGGCATCAGTTGCAGGTGGTAATTGAAGAGATGAACCGGCTGTCGGAGGACATCGAGCGCTCTGAACAGCTGCGCAACGACGCGTTTTCGGCACTGTGCCGATCTCACGGGACCGGACCACGTGCGGGGTTCGCGGAGTTGATTGGGCGGCTTGACGAAAAGTCGGCCACACGATTGCGCACCCTTTATCGCAGTCTCAAAGTCTCGGTGATGCGGATTCGCAGTCTCACCGGCGGTATTGACGCCTACGTGACCGCCGGAACCACCACCATGCGATCGTTTCTCGAGGAGAGTTCGCCGGATCATCGCGGTACCATCTACGGTCGGGACGGGAACGCGGGTAACGGGCGGACACATGCGGTCGTGGTCGACCGTCATCTTTAGGCGTATGGCATTGGCCAAGCGCAGCAGCAGGCCTGAGGTCACAGAATCGGGGCAATACGTTAGTGATAACAGGCTTGAGGCAACAGGCTTGAGGCAATAGGGGGCTTTTATGCAGTCTACCTTTTCCGGTATCGAAATCGGCAAGCGGAGCCTTTTCGCGCACCAGATTGCACTCAATACCGCTGGGCACAACCTGAGTAATGCCTCCACCGAGGGTTATAGCCGTCAGCGAGTGGAATTGCGCGCGTTTCACGCCATCGATCGGCCGCAGTTAAACCGTGCCGAACGTCCGGGGCAGATCGGCCAGGGTGTGGAAGTGGCACGAATCGAGCGGATTCGCGACCGGCTGCTCGAAGGGCGCATCATCGCGCAGACACACGAGGAAGGCTACTGGCAGATGCGCGATAAGTACGTGATGATGCTGGAGCAGGTATACAACGAACCGACCGAGCACTCCGTCCGACACCTGATGGATCGCTTCTGGGACGGCTGGCAGGAACTGTCTGTCTTTCCGGATCAGATGGCGGCTCGTCGGGCGATAGTCGAGCGCGGCGAAGCGCTGATGGAAGGGATCCAGCTGCGCTATCACAGCCTGGACCGCATTCGTACCATGCTGAACGACGAGGTGCGAGCCGGTGTGGCGCAGGTCAACGAGATCATCCGCGAGATCAGCGCACTGAACAACGAGATCGTGAAGAGTGAAGCCGCCGGAGACCAGTCGAACGATCTCTACGATCGCCGCGACCTGCTGGTAAATCGACTTTCGTCTCTCATCAACATCACAATCGATGACCGCAACCCTGATGAGTTCAGCATCTATACCAGCGGGTTTCACATCGTGCAGGGACGCATCGCTCGTCCGTTCGACGCGGTCCCGGTTCCTGAGAACGACGGCTATTCCAATGTGGTCTGGGAGCACTCCGGCGAGGTGGCGCATTTCCGCGGCGGATCGCTGGCCTCGGTGCTTGAGCTGCGTGACGGTGACGTGCGGCGCGAAGTGCAGAAGCTCGATAATATGACGATCAACTTCATCGACCTGGTAAACGAGGTCCACCGCGACGGCTACGGACTGACCGCCGAAACCGGACTGGATTTCTTCGTTGAATATCCGGCAGTGCTGAATGCGCTCGGCAACTACGACCGCTCCGGTGATGGGGCTTTCGACTCCACCTACCTGTTTCGTCTCAGCGGTGCCAACCGACTGCAGGGAGAGGAACAGCTCGGGCTGGCCGGCATGCTCACACTGGCGGGACGCACCGGCACGATGGACGTAGACTATTTCCCAACCGATACCGTAAACGATCTGATCGCGCGAATCAACAACTCCGGCGCTGAAGTGGTGGCCAGACTCGACCGTAACGGCTTCATGATGCTGAAGGGAACGCCTGCCGGCGAGATCGAGAATCCGGACTTTGTCCTGCGCCACGTCGAGGACTCAGGGCAGTTTCTGGTAGGCTACGCGGGTATTCTCGCTGCTTCGGGTGCCGACGGAGCTTACAACTGGCAGCAATCCGACGCGGTGGACCTGCTGCGCGACGACGCGCGCTTCGCGGTGGCGCCGCTGCAGAACCCTTCGGCCTGGATCAGCATGAACCCGGCACTGGTCAACGAACCGGCGCGCATTGCCGCGGCGTTTGGTACAGCCGGTGGGCCCGGCGTGGTTGGGGACGGCGATGCGGCACTTGAGATCGCAGGCCTGCGGAACCGACCGGTCATGGTAGGGCAGATCGCCACCTTCGACGACTACTTCGCCGACACCGTGGCCGAGATCGGACTGAAGGGGGAGGAGGCGGAGCTCGCGCTGCGAACCCAGGAGTCCATCATGAAGGATCTCCGTGATCGACGTGAATCGATCAGCGGGGTGAATATCGACGAAGAACTGGCACAGATGATCAAGTTCCAGCACGGCTACAACGCCGCCGCGCGGTTCATCAGTTATGTCGATCGGATGCTGGATACCATTATCAACCGGTTAGGAGTGTAAGCCATGTTTCGGATCAGTACCAATCTGCCGAATGACAACATGCAGTATCATACGCGGCGCCGCGAGCACATGATGAATCAGGTGCAGAACCAGATGGCGTCGCAGTCTCGTATCCAGAACCTGCGTGACGCGCCGCTGGCGGCAGCGCATTCGACACGGTATCAGTCGTACCTCGCGCGGTTAAACCGCTTTTCGGAAAACATCCGGTACGCTCAGGACAACTACCGGGTAGCGGAAGGGTATATGAAACAGGGCGTAGACATGCTGCAGCGTATTCGTGAGATCGCGATCCAGGGAGCCACCGGAACCTTCACGCGCGATGATATGCGTCATATGGCGAACGAGGTAGACGAGTTGCTGCGCGAGTTTGTTGAGATCGCCAACGGGCGCAACGCCGACGGGACGATGCTGTTCTCCGGCAAGAAAAGCAAGACTCTGCCGTTTCGAGTCATCGAGGGAAACGTCGAGGGAGCTCCCGGTGCGGTGATCACCTCGGTCGATTATGTCGGAGACATCGGCGAACGGCGCACCGAGATTGCAGAGAACTCCTACATCGAGCTTAATTTTCCCGGCAACCAGGTGTTCTGGGCGGAGAACCAGCAGCTGTTTTCCACCGTCGATAGCGACGGCTATACCGTGCCGCAGGACGGAATCATGTACATCGACGGCGTTGCAATCGAAGTGACCGCGGGCGACAACGTGCATACCGTCGTCAGCAAAATCAACGATTCCGGTGCTGCCGTGCGCGCCCGTCTCGATCCGGTGCAGAACTCGCTGGTGCTGGAGACAACGTCGCCGCACCAGATCTGGGCTCAGGACGGGGAGGGGAGCAGCGTGCTGCAGGACCTCGGCATTGTGGTCAATGCCGATGTAGCACCGCCGGGGAACATCGCCCCCACGGCAACGGTATTTGGTGGGTCACTGTTTGACTCGATCATTGCGTTGCGTGATTCGCTCTATGCCGGAGACAGTTTTGACGTTGGCGGTGGAGCGGTACAGGGCATCGACAGTGCGCTGGACAATCTGCTGTCCAACCTAGGTCGCCTCGGGGCAAAAGACTCAAGGCTCGAGCACGCGTATCTGCGTACCGAGTTCGAAATACCCCAGATCGGCAAACTGAACTCAAACGAAACCGATATCGATATGGCCGAAGCGATAACCAACCTGCGAATGCTCGAATACACGCACCGCGCTGCGCTGGCGACCGCGGCAAGGGTTATTCAGCCGACACTGCTGGACTTCTTGAGGTAACGATGACAATTGACACGAAAGCGTACGGCCCGGTTGAGCTGTCCGAGAAACAGCTGATCCAGTTTCCCGCCGGACTCTACGGATTCGAGCAGCACTCCGAGTTTGCGCTGCTCGATGCGCACAAACCACCGTTTTACTGGCTGCAGAGCACCCGCGACCGTGAAGTTGCGTTCATACTGATCAATCCCTACCTGTTTCGGCCCGACTATGTGCTTGATATCCCCCAGGAAGACGTCGACGAACTCGGCGGCCCGGGTGAAGAGGATATCCTGGTCTTCGCGATCGTGACGATCCCGGCGGAAGGCGAGGTGACTGCGAACCTGCAGGGCCCGCTGGTGATCAACCGCAGGCAGCGTACGGGAAAGCAGTCAATCTCGCTTGATCAGCGCTGGCAGACCAAGCATTCGATAGCGGCTGAATTGTCAAGGAAGGGCGAATGCTGATTCTGGCGCGCAAGACCAACGAGAGCATCGTGATCGGCGGTGAGATCGAAGTCTCGGTCATTGATATTCGCGGTGACCAGGTCAAGCTTGGAATCAGCGCACCGCGCCACGTGAAGGTGTACCGACGGGAAGTCTACGAGGCGATCCTGGAAGAGAACCGACAGGCAGCCGCCGCCAGCGAGATCCCGGCGGAGCTGGACGCGCTCTTCGACAAACAAGCTGCGGACGAAACCGCAAACTCCAAAGACTGACGCTTCTTCCAAGGGCAGTGTGCCGGACACGCGGCCACCTGACTGCCGGGTGCGTTCCCATGCGGCAGCATCAGCGCTGACTTCGTGTTGGATCTTGTGCGCGCCGCCGGATCATCCTGTCTGCCGAGGACCTGTCTGCCGAGGAGCGGTGATGCCGATCTCGGCATCGCTGATGCGAACGTAGTGCGGGCCGTGGTTCTCCGCTGCGTACTCCCCGCGGCGCGCGCGAGCCAGCCCCAGTTCCAGCAGGCCAACGGCGGCGCCCGATCGCGCTGCAGGATCGCAACGGACGCGAGCTCCGACCCGTTGGCGGGTAGCCCGGTCGGCAGAGGACTCGCCGGAATTGTCTCCGGTACCGCTGGAGAAAAAGTCGCAGAGCTGCGGTGCTGCCGGCCCGGTAACGAGAATCGGTTCATCCGGCATCGCGGTCGTCTCGATCAGATCATTGAGTCGCTTCGGGCATAGATCGAGGTCATCGCTCAGCTTTCGTTCTTTGCGGTACAGTGCACAGTAGAGACGCTGTTTGCGTGCGTCGATTGCCGCAACTATCATTCCCGGCCACTCACGGTGCGGCCATGCCAGCGCGTCGAGCGTCGGGACCACTACCAGTGGTGCTCGCGCGGCAACGGCGAGTCCCTTTGCCGTAGCCATCCCGATGCGCAGACCCGTGAACGATCCCGGCCCATCGCAGCAGACAATCAACTCGAGTTCGGCCGCGGTGATGCCGGCTCGACCAAGTAGCCACTGCACGGCCGGCAAAAGGTTGCTTCCGTGCTGCAGCCCGGCATCCGCCTGATGGACGAAGCGTCGCTGCGTTCCGGTTTTGCCGCCGACCAGAGCGATTGAGAGCAACTCGGTTGCGGTGTCGATCGCGACGGCGCTGACTGCGGTATTCGAGGTCACTGCGTCTCTCCGTTGCAAGTACGGAATTGTGTTATGCGGCGGCTTCCGTCGGACTGAATGGCAATAGAGACCCAGACGGTCCCGGTGGGAAAGAGTTCGGGCGCCTTGTCGGCCCATTCTACAACAACAATCCCGGCCGTTGTGCTCATGAGTTCTTCGAGACCGACGTCTACCGCCTCGACTACGCTGTTCAGTCGGTAGAGATCGGCGTGGATGAGTGGCAGCGTTCCGGGGTACTCCTCAACGATGGTGAAGGTGGCGCTGGCGATCGGGTCCATTATTCCAAGAGCCGCGGCAAGCCCCTTAACGAAGACAGTCTTGCCGGCACCAACGCCGCCGCAGAGCGCAACCACATCACCGGGTTTCAGTTGCGCGGCCAGGCGACGCGCCTGATCAAAGGTATCTTCGGTAGAGATCGTTGTTACGCTGGTCTTTCTCATTTCGGTCGATTACGCTTACTGGTATCCGCGCGGTCTGCATGAACCGCACGCCACGGCTCGATTTGTCCGGCAGCGCAGGTCACCCCGCAAGAACCGTTGTGCACGGGGGGAGCGGTGCGCGGCGCGTCGAACGGTGTGCGAGTCAGTCTGCAGCGTGCACCGTGATTCCGGCTGTTTCCGACGTCTCAGGGGAGAAGCCCTTGCCGGTCCATGCTGATGATGTAGTCGCGCAGCGCTTGCACCGCCGGTACCAGAGGATAGTCAAGTGAGTCGTCAATGTCTACCGTGACCCTGGAGGTTCCCGTGGCTGTCTGCTCAATGGTGAACGTCACCGGAATCGCCTGCCGGTCTGCCCCCGCGTGGCGAAAGACCGCTGTGGCCTCATACTGCCTCCGATAGAAAATCATTGACTCGCGACGGTTCACATCGGTAAGTTCGAGTACCTTCATTTCGCCTGCCTCGGTGTCCCATAGATATTCGGTGTCGGTTGCGGCATTCTTGCCGTCGGCTTCTCTCATGACCGTCGATATCTCTTTACCGGCGGTAGTCGGGATCGGAGTCTACTCCGTAGACGAACGACTGTATGCGGTTCAGGTTGGTCCGGGTGACGCGCGTAAACATCACATGCATGATTCCGAATCGGCCCGGAGCACGGTCAACGCTGCGAACTTTACCAAAAACTGCCAGCCGGTCGCGGTCTTCGGTCTCGAACTCGATTTTCAACAACGACCCGGTGGGCAGCGGGGTTGAGGAGCGAATACTGCAGCCGCCGGCAGAGATCTCTTCCACCTGGCCGAGATTGCGGCGGTACTTGTTGACGATTGCCTGCTTCTTGGCCTTGCGCCCGGTTCCAACGGTGACTACCTCAATCGGCCAGAAGAGGGCCGGGCGGTCAAACTCGCGGCGCGGAAAGCGGCGGGTCTGGGACTGCTCCAGTCTATCGGTGTGTGACAACAGGAGCGTAGAACCGCCGCGCGAGCGCGTCATTCCGGCGATTTTGGTTTTCAGGCGGTAAAGGCGACCGTCGCTGCTGAGCGCGAACGAGACATAAACCGTTGTGCCACGGTCCAACAGCACGTCGCGACCGTGACTGTCGTGCGGAACCTTGATGCCGAACGTACTCTTGGTATTCGAAGTAACCGTTGAATCGAGCCACGTATTCCCATCGGTGCTGATTCGAACCTGCCGACCGGTCTGCAGTTGACGCGTGGAGGTCAGGCTGCGTGCCCCAGACTGCGCCTGCGAGACCTGTTGCTTGATTTGGAACACCACTGCTTTACGGTTTTCCCGCTCGGCGAGATCACCTGACGATCCGTCGATGCGTCGTACCATGCGTCGGACGGCGGCGGTGAGAAAGTCGGGCTCCTGCAGCAGGCGCATCGGTTGCCGGACTCGAAGGGTGCGAACCATCTCGGTGAGCATGCTCACCTGCGCCCGATTGAGCCCCATTCTGCGCGCGGTGCGTTTGAGCCCCCTGGATCGTCCTCCCCCGGCACGATTCCCGCCTGCCACGTAGGCGAGCACAATTGCCGCGACCATTATTGCAAAGACGGCGAGCGCAATTCTGTTGGTAGTGGGATCCGGTGTGGTGAAGAATGTGGGGGTCTGCAGGATAGTCATTGCAATGCTCCGCTATTCTCCCACCGCGCTACCCTGGTTGTTGCTCATCGCGCTACCCATCCGTCTCGGCGGGGATCAGCGCAAGCAGCTTCTCTATTCTGGGGACAATCTCGTATTCCAGCAGATCCCCGATCGATACGGAATCCTGCGCATGGAACGCTTCGAGCAGCTCACGCAGTGGCTCGTTCAGTTCTTCGGTCAGGGCACCGTGGGCAGCGCTATCCTCTACCCGCTGTCGGAATGCCTGGTCAGTGCGCGCCAGATGCGGCAGAATGCGCAGCAGCTTCTCCACCACTTCGGTGAACCGCACTACGCACGCCATCGCTTCTTTGTCTTTGCCGGTCTGCAGCAGGATAGAAACGTCGCGAACCTCATCGAGCATGCCATGAATCAGGCCAGAGCTGACGGCAGCTTCTCTTGACGGCTGCCGAATCTCGTCGATTCGCTGGCGCAACAGGGTCAGCAGCGCAGCGAGCTCACGGACGAGCGGTTCGGTGCCGTCCGGCGGAGTCAGCATCTGTTGCGGATCACCGGTGACCGTGTAAACGGTTGATAGTGGAGCCTCGCCTGAACCGGGGAAGATAAGCTCGACATGCTCCTGCAGGTGGCGCGCAAGATCTCGGTGCTCTTCCAGCAGCAGGCGCAGGTTCGATTCGACATCCGGCGTGGGGCTGGTGAGCATCGCGTGCCATTGCTGGAGAAAGCCGCTTACCAGCTCCAAATGCGACAGGATGAGTTCCCATTGCGGTCGCGTCTCTACGTGGATCTCGCCAATCTCGTCCACCGGGCGTGAGTCATGGCCACCAATCTGTTCCAACGGCAGCTCGCGATCATCCACCCGCAACGCCGCAATCGCCATACCGTTGTCCACTACCCACGAGTTGATCGCAGCGACGACCTGCGCCACGGTGCGCTCGTCCTCGAGCGTGACCTCAATCTGCTGCCCATCCATGAATACCTGCAAAGAGTTACCCCCGCTATTATATTACTATATCGGCCGATATTCCGGTCTGACAAACGAGAAGTTCGCCGCTGACTCTGTTCAGCATTCGATGTGATCCGTTATGCGCGTTGCGCTGCTATGCCATTGCGACTTCGTGCCGCCGCCGCGCTGCCCGCTGCTGCCCGGAGTCACGTGCCACGAGACACCGGCTGCGGCGGATCAAGCGCCGCGATTCAGCAGCCCCGAGACACGTGCGGCAGTTCAGCGTTGCTGCTGCGGACTCAGGTTGTCGAGCGCCTGCTGATTGTCTTCCAGCATCTGCATCGCCCCTTCCATTCTGCCGAACTCAACGCGCAGGCGCTGCTCATAGCGGTCGAGTCTTCGATTGTAGGTCTCGATATCGGCTTCGGTGCGCTCGACGCGGCCGTCGATTCCCTGGCGACGCATTGCGAATACGCCGCCGGACTGCACGTAGGGCCCGAGGTTACGTTCAACCTGGTAGGCGACGCCAGAATCCACCGCAAAATCGCCGTCGCTGTCGAAGCCGAACAGGTCACGCACCGCCTGGAGGTTGTTCCTGATCGAGGAGTCGAGCCTGGCCTCATCTATCTCGAGATAGCCGCGCATGCGGGAGGCGTCCATGCCGCCAGTGAATCCGGATACGTTGGTCGAGATACCGATCTGGGCCATCAGGCTCAATTCTGCTCCGGCCCTGGTCTCGTACGGGTTCATTACGAGCGTCTGCAGGCGGCTGCGCAGCTGATTCAGGGTGGTATCTCCCTGCAGTGCGCCGAGTCGTGCCAGAGCCTGTTCGCGTTCCTCGTCGCTGAAATAGCCGATCTCGTCCACCAGCGCCGGGTTGGCGCGCGTGAGGATGTTGATATCCCGCACCAGCTGGTTGTAGTGGCCGACAAAGTTAATGATTCCGTCTTTGATCGAATCCCGGTCGGGCTCCACGTTGAGCGAAACCGGCTGCGGACTTACCTGGTGCAGATTAAGCGTTGTTCCAGGGATTACGTCGTCGATCGTGTTGCTGTCGCGCACGATCTCTACGCCGTCAACCGCTATAACGCTGTCGGAGGCCAGCTCCACCGCGTTCAGCGGCTCGAACTCGTCGCGTGCATCGGGGTCGAAGACGCGCACGTTACGGATCTCCAGATCACGATGCGTGTTGCGATTGCGAATGTCGAGGGCATCCATCTGGTCTACAAATTCGGAGAGCGGAAGGCGCACGGTGCTGAACTCGCCGTTGTCACGCAGCTCGGGGAGGGGAACGGAGGTCGTTCCCTCGCGCGCGAACAGAAACCGCATGTCGTCCACAATCTGCGGCGGTTCCGGGTCTTCGACGTCGGGCAGGACGGCCCGTGACGGTGCCCCCTCGATGGTGATGTCATCCAGCGAAACCCCCGGTCCGGCAGGCACCTGAGGTCCGGGCGGGGGCGGGGGTGTCTCGAGCGCCGCGGCGCTGCGGTCGGTCACCCGCACCTCAAACTCGAGCATGATGTTGCCGTCCACCGGAAAAGAGGGACGCACCGGCAGCGAAACCTCTCCGCCCGGGCGGACCATGAGAGTTTCATCGCTGACCCGTACTGCTTCACGGTCAATCGGTTGGGTCCAGCGCGCAAGGGTGCGATCGGCAATTGAGACGTTGCGTTGCGCGTCGCGTCCGGGCTCGATGACCCCGCTTTCAAGCGCGAAGTCGATGGCGTCGTCCAGGAAGGTCAGCCGTTGCTCGGCGCCGGTTCGTTGCGATTCGAAGGTTATGACCGATGTGTCACGCGTGTTCTGAACAACGCGGGTACGCACCAGTTCACCGGCGTTGCGGTTCACGGCTTCGGAGAATTCGCGCAGGCTGCCGCCGCGAAACGTAAAAGAGAGCTCTTCATCACCAACCCGAAAGCCGTAGCGCCCTTCCGGTACTTCGGCATCGAGCGCGAGACTGCGCGAGAGGAAATGGTCGCGCCCTGCCAGTTGGCGCACTTCGATCCTGCTGACCATCTCCTGCGACTGTCTCGTTGCTTCAGCGGTAAGCACGGACTCATTTGAGGATCTGGCGATTCGGGAGTTAAAGGGGCTCTGGAAGCCGTACAGGGCGCGCGCACTGTCTCGCAGTTCACCGGTTGCGCGGCTGATGTCATTCCATATGACCCGCTGATCCTGCAGCCGATCGACGCGGTCTTCCATCCGCGTGACCGGGATGCGCTCGACCTTCATCAGGTCGTCGATCATCTCGGTGATCGAATAACCCGGAACGGTCGGCAGTTCCTTGATTACCCGGAATCCGTTCTGAGCGATCTGCGATTCATTCCAGCGCAGGCTCCAGTTCGCTGCGAACTGATCGAGCACATCCGGATCCTCAACCGGCTGATATCCCGGGAGGAATGATGGATGGCAGCCCATATCGGTGGCACCCTGCAAGTTGGCCGGGCCCCGATAG
>PWMO01000213.1 GCA_003558175.1 Spirochaetaceae bacterium | reverse complement strand
GCATAGCCGCTGAACTCCTGCCCCAGGGTCATCGGGACCGCGTCCTGCAGATGAGTGCGTCCGAGCTTCACCAGCGAGCTGAACTCTTCCGCTTTGGCCGAAAGCGAGGCGTGCAGCCGCTGAATGGCGTTCAGCAGTTCATCCGCGGCCATTCGATCGGCAATGTGCACCGCCGTAGGGATTACATCGTTGGATGACTGACCGCGGTTGACGTGGTCGTTGGGATGAACCGGTTGGCGCGTACCGAGGGGTTGGCCGAGAATCTCGTTGGCGCGGTTGGCGAGCACCTCGTTGGCGTTCATGTTCCACGACGTTCCGGAGCCTGTCTGAAACACGTCAATCGGGAAATGGGCGTCCCACGTTCCGGCGAGCATCTCGTCGGCGGCCTGCACGACGGCATCGGCGAGGCTCTGCTCAATCAGGCCGAGTTGGCCGTTGGTCAGCGCGGCGTGCTTCTTGATCAGCGCCAGAGCCCGAATCATCGGCGTGGAGATGCGAAGCTCGGATATCGAAAAGTTCTCGACCGCTCGCTGCGTCTGTGCTCCCCAATACGCCCAGTCCGGAATCTGTACCTCACCCATGGAATCGGACTCAGTCCGAAACGCGTTCTGCTCCATCATGTTCCCTCCGGCAGCCGGCGTTCCGGCTCATCCAAGATGTTGACTGTTCGTGACAGAAATCGGCAACGATTGTATATTAATACGAGGAGAAGAGAATGGCAAACATCGGCATCATCGGAAGTGGAAACGTGGGTGCAAACTCGGCCTTCTTCATTGCGGAGAGGGGAGTCAGCGACGTAGTTCTCTATGATGTACAGGAAGGGGTCTCCACCGGCAAAGCGCTCGACATGATGGAAGCGGCACCGGTGCGGGGATACAGCACCAAGATCAGCGGCACCGACAACATTGAAGACGTTCTGCGGTCGGACATCCTGATTGTGACGGCCGGGGCGGTTCGCCGGCCGGGAATGAACCGTGAAGACCTGTTTGAAGCCAACAGACCGGTCATCTCAGAGATCGCGCAGGCAAGCGCCGGTGTCGACCGCAAAGTGATCGTAGTGACCGAACCGGTCGACCTGATGACGGCGCTGTTTGTCAAAGAATCGGGCCTGCCGCGGGAACGTGTCATGGGTCTCGGCGGAATGCTCGACTCAACGCGGCTTCGTTACCTCATCGCGCACGAACTGCACGTCGCCATGGAAGATGTGTCGGCAACGGTGATTGGCCGGCACTCCAGCTCAATGGTCCCGCTGCCCGACTACTGCACTGTCGCCGGGGTTCCGATTTCGCGGTTGCTGCCGCCCGAACGCGTGGAGGCGCTGTTTGATGCTACACGCAGCGCAGGCGACCTGATCGTGGATATGGCGCAGCGGGCCAACGCCTACTACGGCCCGTCGGCAGCCGCGTGTGACCTCGCCGAAGCGATCCACCGCAACTCAGGGCGGATCTGTCCGGTCTCGATTCTGCTTCGCGGGGAGTTTGGGATGCGCGGTGTTGCCATGAGTCTGCCGGCGGTGATTGGACGCAACGGCGTTGAACAGGTTCTGCTGCCGCAGCTGACGGACGAGCAGAAGAAGCGATTTGTCACGGCTGCGCAGGAACTGCAGCAGATTCTTGACGTGGCGTAAGCGCAAGGAGAACGCAGATGAGCAAAGTTTCAGTCATCGGCGCCGGCAATGTCGGAGCGACCGCCGTGTACTACATCGCGGAGAAGAACGTCGACGAAATCGTGATGGTGGACGTAGTTGAAGGGCTGCCCCAGAGCAAGGCGATAGACTTTCTGCACGCCGCCCCGTTGCGCAAGTACAACACAAACATAATCGGCACCAACGACTACGCCGACATAGCCGACTCAGACGTGGTCGTACTCACCGCCGGTATTCCACGCAAGCCGGGCATGGATCGAATGGACCTGCTGAAGACCAACGTAGCCATCGCCAAGACCGCGGCTCAGGCGATTGCCACCTATGCGCCCAACGCGGTGGTCATCGTTGTCTCCAACCCGTTGGACGTCATCAGCATGGTGGTGCTGCGCGAGGGCGGCTTCGCGCTCAAGCGAGTGGTTGGAATGGCGGGTATTCTTGATGCCACGAGGTTTCGCTACTTCATTGCCGAAAAGCTCAACGTGCTGCCGGGTGATGTTATGGCGATGGTGCTTGGCGGCCATGGCGATACCATGGTGCCGTTACCGCGCTACACCTCGGTAGCCGGGTTCCCGCTCACGCAGTTGATGCCGGCGGACGAAATCGAGAAACTGGTGCAGCGCACCCGCACCGGCGGCGCGGAGATCGTAAACTACCTGAAGAGGGGGAGCGCCTACTACGCACCCGGTGCGTCGGCCGCCAAGATGGTTGACGCAGTCGTCAATGACGAAAAGCGCATCTGTGCCGCCAGCGTCTACCTGCGCGGCGAGTACGGGCATTCCGATATTTTTCTCGGTGTGCCGGTGTTGCTGGGCCGCAACGGGGTCGAGCGGATCATCGAACTTGAACTCACGCCTGAAGAACAGCAGCAGCTGGATGAATCGGCGCGCGCGGTGAAGGAAGGCGTAACCAACCTCGAAACATTCTACCGGCCCGGCTGATCGGCAACGGGTTGCTCCGTCACTCGATCTGCACCGGGCGGCAGGGCGGCAGTTTACGGGGTGGCGAGTTACGGCGCCTCGTTCCAGAGGAGCCCGCCACCCCGTTGGCGGCATCAGCCCCGGTTCTCCATCGGGACTACTTCGCGCTCCT
>PWMO01000065.1 GCA_003558175.1 Spirochaetaceae bacterium | reverse complement strand
CCGATGCAACGGTAGACGGAACGACAGACGCGGCGGCGGTTGCCGGGATTCTTCTCAACGCAACGCTGAGCTCTGGTGAGTTGGTGACCATAGACGCCGACACCAATCCGGCCGGAGCCGATAACGGGAGTTTTGTCATCACCGCCGGGAACGGTCTGACAACAGCGGAGAGTGGCGCCGACATCACCATTACCGCCGCCGATGTCGAGTTACTGGGAACGAGCACGGTGAATGCCGCAGCGGGGACCGTGACGATCAGCGACTCCGACGCGAGCGGCATCGGCCTTGGGACCGCGGGCCCCGGCAGCCTGAGTCTTACCGCCTCCGACGGCAACAGCGAACTTGCCCGCCTCACAGCCGCAACGTTGATGCTGCGCAGTGCCGGCCGGATCGTTACCGGCACAGTCGCGGAGAGCGCCAGCGGGAATATTGGCGAGCTGATCCTGGATTCATCCTTTACGGGACCAGATCCGGCGATAGATCTGGCACAGTCCTACGAGGCGGCGGACCGGAACCTGCGACTGCGTACCACGGGCGGCGCAAGCGCGGCGGAAATCCGCATCAGCACCGAGAGCGTGGAGCTTGGAGGTGGAGCTCTCATCCTGGAACCCGCGGCAAGCGCCCAGGCGGCAGTGCGTAGCAATCTCACGGTGACCGCGCAGCGCTTTGACGTGCTGCGCGGGAAGGTGCGCGTCCCCGACCCGTTCACACTCACGGTGAACGGCGACGTGGTGATCCGTCCGCAGGGCAGGCTGGTGGTCCCTGGCAGCGCCGTGATCGAGCTCAGTGGGCGCTGGCTGAACCTCTGGAGCAACGCAAATGTCGAGGCCCGGACCGGAGCGTTCGAGGCGGGAGAAGGGACAGTCAGGTTTTTTGATACGGATCGGGTGACGGTAGTGGCGGGCAGTACCCGCTTCTTCAATCTATCAGTCGAAACCCCGGGCAAGACGGTCTGGTTTGAGGAATGGGGTGTTGCCAACAATCGGCAGTTTGTGGATAGTGCCGCGGGACGATTCAGCGTAGAGGGGAGTGCGGCCAATCCGGTAAACCTGCTCAGCACCTGGATTCTGACGCAACCGGAGAAAGACGCCCTGTTGGACCCGGCCGCTGTGCTCAACGATTCGGACTACATCCGCACCAGGGGCGAGCTTGAAGTGCAGGGACCGGTAAACACCCGTGGCGCTTACCCCAACAGCCCAATGCCGGATCCCGACCAAGCGACAAAGCGCGATCAGCAGTGGGTGCTGGAGCTCACCGTCGAGACCGACGCCAACATCAACCATGTCTATCTGCAGCTTGGTCACGCTACGGTGCCGCTGTTCCCAAGCAGTATTGAGTTCTTTTCTGTTGATAATCTCGACTGGAGCTTCAACTGGCGTATCGAGATTTTCGTGCTCGAAAGCCAGGTGCTCGACACTACCGGAAGCGGCAAGATCGACAGAATCCGCGTCATTGTTGCAAACATCGCTAACGACGTAGTCACGGACTCCATATCCCTCGATACCGATGCTGCGGGTGACTGGAAATCGGGACTCAACATAACGGTTGACGGATACGAGGTGATCGATTACGAGACACGCCGCAGCGGCGATTATCTTGGAACCTTCTACATCGTTTTACGAGAAGACAATTGGGCGGAACTCGATACCGACGCCACGCCTGCCTGGCGCATCGTTGACAACAGTACTCTTCGCGCGCGAACCGGTGATGAAGCGCTGACGGTGCAGAGTCAACCAGACGAGATTCCGCACAACCGGGCCAAGCCAAAGATTGCGCATACGCTCGCGGTCCCGGGAAGGAACGAAGTTTTTGTGCGCTTCTCCGAGCCGGTAGTCGGAGCAGCCGGGGCTCAACCGGCCATTACTGACTTTGCCTACGACGGCACCGGAGCGGTAGTCGGCCTGAGGCCGGTCGCCTGGAGCGGCAACGCGGTACGCGAGTTGGTACTCGAGCTTGACCGGCCCGTAGCTGCCGGCGAACTGGTTGACGGTGTGCCGCTGCGCGTGGTTGGAGAACTTTTTGACACCAGTGACGAAGAATCGCTGGTGGGCGGCAGTGGACGCAACCGGTTGCGCTGGGACGGCTATCAGTGGGACACGTATGATGTGTCGCTATTTCCGGTGCGTCGAGGCGAGTACGTCGATCCTGCGCAGAATCCCGTAACTCACCGGGTCTCCGACCTGTTGCTGGTGCCGCCCGATTTTGAGGCGGTGACGCCGGTCTTTGCCCGCGAGGTTGAGATCGGCCGCGATCCGCAACGCGGCGGCATCGGTCTGATCCGTGACTTTGACGGCAGCGCCTACTTGCAGCCGCGGCAGATTCTGGTGCAGGCGTTTGCCGAGACAGGCATCGAGGTTGCAGAGCTCTTCTACGGTTCCGACGTACCGACGTCGTTGATCAGGAATGGGATCTGGCTGCCCGATTTTGACGTCACCCAATTCAGCGGCCTGGTCCCGTTTCCGGCCACCGCTGTGAACTCCCGGCCGTTCTCCAACGCAGCAGGCAACCTGTACGATGCCGTGATCCCCGAGGGAGACTCGCAGCTGCGTAACGGGCGCGATCTCGAGTTCCTGCTGCGCGTGGCACCGCAGGACGCACCTCAGGGTGGCGGGGGGAACGGATCGGCTCCGCTATACGCGGCGCGGGTGCTACGCCCAAACTCACCGTCGTGGTTTCGCGAGCTGCGGCCGTTCGCGTTTCGGGTTGCAGAGGTGCTGCGCCAGCGGGGGTCGGTG
>PWMO01000212.1 GCA_003558175.1 Spirochaetaceae bacterium | reverse complement strand
CGAGCAAGTCCCGAACGGTCTCCATTGTACACCCCCCTGCAGCGTGAAATATCATCAACGGCGAGTCATCTCTCACCGTGATCACCAGCCGCCAACGACGAATCGTGTCCGCGCCACAACATGATCTTTGAAACGCCAATTATACCATCGCCTGCGCGAGAAAGAAAGCCGGTTTTGGCGTGCGTTTTCCGCCGTGGACCGACCCGTTCTCCCGCATATCTCGCCGCCGCGAAGCTTTTGCGTCATCGGAGAAAACGTGATACACTTGGTCGACAACACCAAACACGGGGGGAGCTTCATGTCAGATTCACGGGGAAGAGAGCGTCCAAAGCCGTCACTCAATGAGCTGGAACCCAATTTCGCCAAGTGGGAAAAGACCAAGGATCTGGTCGATCAATTCATCGACATCATTCTGAACTACCGCCAGAGCGGGCACCCTGGGGGCTCGCGCTCCAAAGTGCACATGTTGCTCACGCTGATGCTCAGCGGCGCGATGCGCTATGACATCCGCCATCCGGAGAAACGCTTCGGCGACAAGTTTGTGCTCGGCGCGGGGCACACCGTTCCGCTGATCTACTGTGCGCTCGCGGTGTTGAACGAGGCGCTGCGCGTGAAGTATCAGCAGACCGGCGACAAGCGCTACCTGATTGCCAAAGAGAGTGAAAGGGCGCTCTACTGGGAAGACCTGCTGGGTTTTCGCCGCAAGGGCGGCCTCTCCGGGCACGCTGAAAGCGAAGGCAAGAGTCTCTTTCTCAAGACAAACACCGGACCGTCGGGTCATGGAAGTCCCGCGGCTGCAGGCATCGCACTGGCTCTCAAGCGCGCGGGTGCCGGTGACGTAAAGGTGTTTATTGTTGAGGGCGAAGGAGGACTGACTCCGGGTGTAACCCACGAGACACTCAACAGCGCCTGGGGGCTCGCGCTCGACAACCTTCATTACCTGGTAGACTGGAATGACTTCGGTATCGACGACCACGCCATCAGCACGGTTCTGCACGGCACGCCGCAGGACTGGTTTGCGTCACATGGCTGGCGTGTATACGGGACCGACCACGGCAGCGAGTGGAAACCGGTTGCTGAAACGCTGCTGTCACTGGTCAACGAGAAAGACGCCAACCGTGCTCCTTCGGCTGCCTATTTCAAGACACGCAAGGGACGCGAATACCTCAAGTATGATTACGCTTCTCACGGAGCGCCTCATCCGCGGAACTCGGAGGCGTTCTGGAATCTGAAGAAAGACTTTGCTGCGAAGTACGGTGCCAGGTTCGTGAACGTTGACGGAGCTGCGCCAACGGATACCGGTGCGCTGACCGAAGAGTTCCGCGCCAATCTGAAAGCGGTCATCGACGTGATGCACGCCGATCAGGAGCTCGTCGACTACCTGGCCGACACGCTGGTGGCGATTGGTGAGAGCGTTCCCGATGAACTGCCCGGCTTCAAGCTCAAGCGCAACCCGTATTCGGACAAGAAACTGTATGACTTCCGCAACTACCCCGCAGACATCTACCTGAAGCCGGGCGAAAAGGCTGCAAACCGCGCGGCCCTGGCGGCATGGGGAGCGTGGGTCAACAGCTATAGCGCCACGGAGTACGGACGGCCCATATTCCTGGCTGCGTCTGCAGACCTTGCCGGCTCGACCAACCTGAAAGGGTTTGCCGACGGATACGGAGATTTCAAGGGCTACGGCTGGTACGAGCGCAAAGGTGACGACGAAGGCGTTCTGATCCCGACCGAGATCACCGAGTTTGCCAACGCGGGAATGCTGAGCGCGGCCGCAACGGTGAACCTGGCGAAGGATCCGGAGCAGGAGTTTGACGGTTTCTGGGGAGCGTCATCGACCTACGGATCATTCAGTTACCTGAAATACGGCCCGATGCGGCTGTTCAGCCAGCTGGCGCAGGATACTCCATTCAAGATCGGCAAGTTTGTCTACGTGGCCGGCCATTCCGGGCCGGAGACCGCCGACGATTCACGCACCCACTTCGGCATCTTTGCCCCGGGAGTCACGCAGCTCTTCCCCAAGGGCCACGTGATCAACCTGTACCCGTACGAGTACAACGAGGTGCCACCGTTGCTGGCTGCCGCGATGGCCAGCAACATACCGTTGGTTGCGCTGCACCTCACTCGGCCCGCAATCGAAATCCCGGACCGCGAAGCTCTCGGCATGCCGTCTCACTTTGAAGCCGCGCGCGGAGCGTACGTGGTACGCGACTACGACAGCGGGAAGGAACGGGCGGGAACGCTCTTTGTACAGGGCACCAGTGCCATGGCCGGTATCGTCAAGCTGCTGCCGGAAATCGCAAAGCGCGGTCCAAACGTCAAGATTGTCTGTGTTGTGAGTCCCGAGCTCTTCGCCCTGCAACCGGCGGACTACCGCAACGCCGTGGTCACACCCGCCGATCGCGCCGACTCCACCGTAGTCACTACCCAGGCCCGACGTCTGATGCACGACTTCATCTTCAATTCGGTGGCCGAGGACTACGCGATATCATCAGACTTTGATGATCACTGGCGTACCGGCGGCACGCTGGACGAGGTTATCGAAGAGGCCCATCTGACCCCGGAATGGGTTATGAAGGGTATCGAGCGGTTTGCCTCCGAGCGCGACGCTCGGATGGCGCGGCTGCGTGAAGAGATCGACGCAACCATCAAGTAACGCGTCTGTCATTGCAACCGCTTCTGCGGCAACCACGCGTCTGATGTGAATACGAGCCGGCCCCCTGCGGGGCCGGTTTCTTTCCCAACTGTTACGAACCTTGTAAAAATCCGTTGTCTGCACCCACCGACCGGCGCCGACCCGCACCGACACCCGTCGATGTTCATCGCTCCGCCCCCGACACATGGGCGGGATGCGTGATCAGCCTTGCCTCGGCGGCCCTGCTGGATTAGTTTTGGAAATGGAGGACAGAATGCGGAACTCCGACAAACAACCGAATCAGAAAAGAGATACACGGCGCGACACCGCCGACTCGCCGCAGAGCAGGCGCCAGTTTCTACGGGCACTCGGCGCTGGTGCAGCGGGTGTCGGAATACTGGGTGCGCACTCAGTGTGGGCCGGCGGGAGGCAGCTCGCCGCAGAAAACGGCGGCCACGAGACCGGAACGGGAAACAGCCCGGACGGCCCCGTCGCGCCGATGCCGCTGCGCAAGCTGGGCCGGACCGGTGTTGAGGTGGCGCCGTTCAGTCTGGGCGGAGAGGCCACCGTGCAGCAGCGGACACGGCAGGCGGAGGCGGTTCGAATCGTCAATCGCGCCCTCGATCTGGGGGTCAACTACATCGATACTTCGCCCACCTACGGAGGGGGCGGCAGCGAAACCAATATCGGGCTGGTGATGGCCGACCGCCGCGAAGAGGCGTTCCTGGCTACCAAGACGCATGACCGCAGCTATGACGGCACCATGCGGCTGATAGAGCAATCGTTGCAGCGGCTGAAGACCGACCGCATCGATCTCTACCAGATCCACAACGTTCGTACCGAGTCCGATGTCCGCCAGGCGTTCTCTGAGCGGGGCGCGGTGAAGGCGCTCGAGCAGCTGCGGGATGACGGGGTGATACGGTTCACCGGCATTACCGGACACCGCGATCCGAACGTTCTCCTGCGCGCGATTCAGAACTATCGGTTCGACTGCCTGCTGATGACCCTCAATGCCGCGGACGTTCACTACCGGCCGTTCCAGAAGGAGCTGCTGCAGGAGGCGCTGCGCCAGGACCTGGGCATCATCGCGATGAAGGTCACCGCCGTGGGGCGCATCTTCCGCGACGACGGCATCACCTCAATGGAGCAGGCGCTGGGCTACACGCTGTCGTTTCCGGTCAGCACTGCAATTGTGGGAATCTCAAGCGTGCGCGAGCTCGAAGAAGATGTGGCCATCGCTGCTCGAGCCAGGCCGCTGCCAAGCGAGGAGCTGGCGGCCATTGAAGCGTTAAGCCGCGCCTACGCCGACGACGGCAACTTTTTCAAACACCGCTGGTAGGACTCCGACCTTTTGAGACACCGCTGGCAGAGCTGCCGCTGCCGTCACGAGTCTGCCGCAGTCGGAGGACTGCCGGTCCACCTCCCCTGCTTCAGCAGCAACACCACCAGGTAGAACGCCGACCCGCCGATGATCATGATCCCGCCTGCCGGAAATATCAATTCAAGCGAGAACGCTTCGGAGATCCAGCCCAGCAACAGGATCTGAGCGATGCCGAACAGCGTTGAAACCGAGGAGACGATCGAACCGACGGTTGCGCGGCCGGAGGACCCGATTCGCCGCTGGATGTGCCCCTGCACCAGAACCTCTGCCGCAGCCATCATGCCATAGAAGCAGAAATAGAGCGGGAGCAGAGCCGGTCTCATCCAGAGAGTGCCGAGCACAACCAGGACACCGGCCGTCGCAATCCACGCCACCAGCGGTCGAAGGTCTTCGCCGCCAAGCCGGCGCGCCGACCTCGGCGCAACGGCTCCGCCAATTCCCTCCAGGGTGAACCGGAGAAGCCCCCAGACCCCAATCCACGCGACGGGCACACCGTGCAGCGTGCCAAAGAGAAAATCGTACTCGTCCAGCACTCCGTACACCGTCACGGTGAAGCCGGCAAACAGCACAAACGGCACCAATCCGGCAACGGCCCATGCCTCTCTCACCGTCCGGCCGATCTCACCCAAGGCACTACGCAGGTCGGAAGCAGCGCCCGGCAGCTCACGCTGCTCCCCGGGTTCCGTTAGTTGCCCATCGTGATGTGGGCTGCGATTGCGATCCGGCCGGGACTCCGTCATGAACAGCGCCGATGCGGCGCCGAGCACCATAGCGGCTGAGGAGGCCACCAGTACGATTGCCGGGTTGCGACTGAAGACCCAGCCGCCGAGCACCAGCGCCAGCCCGATTGCGGCGCGAGCGACGGCCAACCCCCAGCCGGCGATGCGTTCAAACGAGCCCTCGCGCCCCACCGTCTTCAGCCCGTCGTACAGCAACGCATCGACCGTGCCGGAGCAGAGCGCTTCCTGAAAGCCCCAGAGCACAAACCCAAGCGCGAACCCGACGAAGTCCGGGCGCAGCAGCCAGACCAGGAAACCGCCGGCTTTCAACAGCAGGGCAATGCAAACCGAAAGCCGCCTGCTCCAAAGGTCCGCCAGAACGCCGGACGGGATCTCGAGGATTACAACAGCGGCTGCCCAGATCGCCAGGAGATGGGCAACCTGAACGTAGTCAAGTCCGGTCCGGCGGAAGAGGATCACGTAGACCGGATAGATCAAAGCAAAGTCCTGCAGAAAGCGAAAGCAGAGATACGCTATCTGGTTGCGCGAGGCGGATCGTATCGGCGCCACAGAACAGAGCATACGTGAGGGAGACAGGATCCACAAGCCAGTCTGAACCGACAAGCCAGGCTGAACCGACAAGCCAAAGTGAAACGGTAGCCGCGGGGCGTGGGGTACAGTACCTTTAACTCATGAAACAGATCACGCTGGGAGCGGTTCAGGCTTTGCTGGTTCTGGCTGTCCTGGGACCCGTAACGCTCACCGCCGCCGGCTGCACTACCGTCCGCAGCCGTGACGAGCTCGACCCCGAGGCTCGCTGGACCTACACCATTCGTGAACTCCCCGGACGGGGCGAACAGCTGCGCGGAGAACTCTCGTTCAGAGGACGCCGCGTTCCACTCTACTTCTCCGAGATCGTTGTCGGCGGACGCAGGTATACCGCTGCGCTGCGGACCACCGGAGACGGGTTCCAGGGGTACCGTGAAGATGATGCGTTCTCGCCTGCGGAAATTGCAGCTGTTGGGGCGGAACTGGGCCAGGCTGAGCAGACGCGCGGCTGGTATCTCTCGGAGTTGACGGAACGTCGTCCGGGCACGCCGGAAGACTGGATCTGGGTGCGTCGGGAAAACCTTGCGGCGTATTTGAATCCGCGGCGGCTGCACGCGTTCGCTTCCCATTACCAGCTGGCTGACATGCATGAAGCGCGTGAGCCGCGCGTTCAGTTCATGTTCTCCTACGGCATTCACAGCCGGTAGCGCTGAGCCGACCGTTGCCGGCCGAGACACAGCGGCGTCCCCACTGGAGCCGCGAGCACTCGCGGACCACCGGCGTCAGGTGCCACCCACTCGAGGCATGAACCGGCTGGGGCGGCTGTCAATCTCAAACGGCAGCAGCTCAAGACAGCGGTGGTAGCGCTCGAGCAGCTCGCGCTGGTCGCGTCCACCGAGGTAGATGACCGCGAGCTCAAAGCTGTAGCTGTCCTGCCCTTTCAATTCTTGCAGCCGGTCGCCGGGCTTGACCTTCAGCTGAACCTCGGTACCCGGTAACTCCTCGGCGACGCGACCAATATCGTCCGCCGACGGCACCGCCTTCACCATCCCGTCGGAGAAGGTACGCAGCATGAAATGCGCCGCCCGCTGGAACGGCCCGGTGTACTCGAGCGGCGCCGGCTTGCGGCCAAGCGCTACGTCCAGCATGATCGCATGATGCGGCACCCCGTGCACCTTTTCAAACAGGTCTCCATGTGCCTGCGATATGCGCGGATTGATTTCCAGTAAGCCGATGGCGTTGAACGTCTGGTCCCAGAAGAACTCGATGTTGAAGGGCGAGTCATCAAGGCCGACCCCGCTGATGACTCGCCGCGCGATATCCGCCATGCGGAACTGCACTTCCTGCGGCAGCGACGAGGGATACTCGTAACGCGAAAAAGACGACCGATCCTGCTCGCGAACCGAATCCACCACGCCGTATACCACCACCTCGCCGCGGTACACGTATCCCTCTACCGTGCACATGCTGCCGGACAGCATGCTTTCAGCCATGCAGCTTTCACGCATGTTGCCGATTTCGAACGGAAGCAGGAAATGCTCGAAGAGGTAGTTGAACGGTTCACTCACGTAGCTGATCTTGCTGCGCAACAGGGGCAGAGCGCGGCGGTAGTCACGTTCGTCGTTGATTCTGAACGCCAGAAACGAACGGAACGATTTTATGGGCTTGATCCAGTATGGTGGCACCAGGGGAATCCGGCTGTACGAGCGTTCGTCAAACGGGTCGAAGGCGAAGAACCGCGGGATATGCGCCGCGGCGGTCTTCTGTTGCTCAAGTCGGCTCCAGTACTTGTGTTCGCACTTCAGTACCGCCGTAAGCGTCGGGCCTCGGACGCCAAAGCGCTCGGCAAGAATCGGCACAAGGTCGGTAGCCGGGAAATCGTAGAACGCGACAACCGCGTCCGGGTGGACGCCGCTGCCCCGGATCGCGCCGGTGGCCTTTTCGATCAGCTGCTGCATGTCAAAGCGATCCACGCCGCGTATGTCCGAGATGTCGAGCGCTGCGTGAAAGTCGCAATCGGCCGCGTGCGGAAGACGCTCCAGCTTCCGCCGGTTGAAGTCATCGAGCCCCGCCACGAATACGTTTTTTCGCTTCATCGTGCACCTCCCCGTCGAGCCGGTCCTGTGGAGATGAGCTTTTAGACGAGATCCCTGGGAACGGTCTCGTCCCAGCTCCTGGCGAAGACCCGTGCGTCTCCTTCGAAGGCGTCCAGAGTTGCCTGGATGCGGAAGTGCGTACGCGTTGACGTCAGGACGGTGCGCGTAACGGTGCGAACCTGCCAATCACCCCGGCGCAGTCCGCGCGTGCTGGTAACCTCGGCTCGCAACGTATCGTATCGGTTACTTCGGTAGGCGAACCGCTCGTCAACATCCTTCTGAACGGTCAGATCGATGTCATCCAGACGATAGCTCGCATCGTTGTTGACCACGTCGAGGGTCACTTCGTTGGTTGCAAGATTGCGAATCACGGTCCATTCGCGCCGTGCCGGCGCAAGAAGGGTGGTGGGCGGGCCTGCGGCGGTCTCGGGTGCGTCAAACGGCCGAAGCTGCAGATCGTCCTCCGACGGAGACCGGCACGGGAGCAACACCTTGCTGTAACAGGGATAGACCACCAGGCGCGCGGATTCGGGCGCCGGCCACGCGAGCGGCCAGTACGAGCTGGAGACGGCGATTCGCAGCTTGTGGCCCGCCGGAAACCGCTGCGCGATGTAGTTGAGTCTGACCAGAACCGTGTATCGACGCCCCGGTTCGATCTCTTCCGGATTGGCGTCGCTCTGATGATGGGTCAGATTCAGAAGACCGTAGGTGACCCGCGTGATCGTACCGTCGGGGGCAATCCCCGAGAGACGCACCGCTACCTGCGCCACCGGCTTGTCACTGGAGAGCTGCAGCTCTAACGCTGGTGCTCCCAGAATCTCAAGCGGCTGTGCAAGCGGGAGGCTGTCGAATACCAGCGCCCCTCCGTCTTCATCCCGCTGATCGCTCGGCAAATCGGCCACTTCAGAGTAGGAACACCACTTACCGGCGAAGAGCCCCACACTGAGCGGGCTGCGCACCTCGTAGATCCGTTCAGCCGTCGGCGGTCCCTGCCTGCCGAAGGCATCGCCCGTTCCGGCATCCGTCCCCGCGGGCGCCGCGGCGTCCGTCCCGCCGGTGCCGGAAGGTTCGGCGCCATCGAAAGGCTCAGCACAGCCGTTGGGCTGCAAGCCGTCGTGGGTCAGAACGTAGGGCACAACTTCGATATGCGGACTGGGCCACGCACGTTCCGCCACCCAGCGGCCCGGGCGCCGTGGGACGATGGGCGAGAAACTGTCCTGCATCCAGGCGCGCAGCATCGGCTCTTCGGTCACCCCGCGGTCGATACCCTTGAGCCACTGGTCCCACCAGCGCAGCGACTCCTGCAGGAACCCGATCGCCGGCCCGGGCCCGCCCATATGCGGATACTTGTGCCCCCACGCCCCGATCAGACCCCAGCGCGGTACACTCAGGTGTTCCAGCAGGTGAAACACGGTGTTGGAGTACCCATCGGCCCATCCGCTGACGGCGAAGACCGGGCACCGTATACGCGAGTAGTCCTCGCAGACCGACCCGTGTCGCCAGTAGTCATCGCGGCGCTGGTGCTGCAGCCATGTCTTCAACCAGAGCCCGCTGCCTTGCAGGCGCTCCAGCCACATCTTGCGCCAGCGTTCACCGACTACTTCCGGATCCGGTGGGCAGGAGTTATAGGCAAACATGGTCGACGCCCACGAGAGGTTGTCGGTAAGCAGGCAACCGCCCATGTAGTGAATATCGTCGCGATATCGGTCATCCGAGGAGCACACCGTGATCACGGCCTTCAGTTCCGGCGGTTGAAGCGCGGCCAGCTGTAGACCGTTGAACCCACCCCAGGAGAGACCGAACATGCCTACGTTGCCGTCACACCACGGTTGCGATGCGATCCAGCGCAGCACCTCAAGCCCGTCTGTTAACTCCTGCTGCAGATACTCGTCACGCAGAATCCCCTCTGAGTCTCCGCTGCCCCGAAGATCGACCCGCACTCCGGCATACCCGTGCGCTGCAAAATAGCCGTGGATCTGCGCATCGCGCACCGCCTTGAAATCGCGTTTTCTGTAGGGGATGTATTCAAGCACCGCGGGTACCCGGTGGGCATCCGCCTCAGCCGGTAGCCAGAGTTTCGCGGCCAACCGACAACCGTCCGAGAGCTCGATCCAGACGGTATCAACTACTCGAACCTGGTCCAGCGACATGGCGCGTCTCCTGAAAAGACTTCCACCCTAATACTACCGTCACCGGAGTCGATGTGTCGAGCGCTTCATCCGGCCGCTGGAAAACGGATTACGCAATTCACGCCGCCGTCGCTTTGCAGCAAGAATGCCCCACGAAGCTGCTCGGTCATGAGCTTGACCAGCGTCAGCCCCATCCCGTCGCCGACCTGGTGATCATCGGTCAACCCCACTCCGTTGTGAGTGACTCGCAGCTCGTAACATGGCCGGCTCTGCCCGGTCGAGAATGGGTACTGCGAGCCGCAGGGGATGTCGTCGTTGGGCGGTCCCGCGACGACGCCAAACGAAATGAGAACCCGGCCCCTGTCGCCATTGGGAAACCCGTGTTTGACCGCATTTGTAATCAGCTCATTCAGCATGAGCCCGCACGGTATGGCATGCGATGCCGCAAGTGCGAGATCTTGGCAGTCGATCTGAGTCTGGATCTTGGCGCCGCCGTCTTCACGCGCAAACACTCCGCGAATGATCCGCCCGATAAGCTTCTGCATGCTGACCCGACTGCTGTCCTGTACTGCGAAGAGCTCTTTGTACACCAGAGCCATCGCCTGTAGACGATCCCGGCTGTTGTGGAACGCGTTCAATGCGTGTTCCGGCGTGCGAATGTACGATGTTTGCAGGTTCATCAGGCTGAGCATGACGTTGAGGTTGTTCATAACCCGATGGTTGAACTCCCTCACCAGCAGCGCTTGCCGGCTGTGCAGCCAGTCGCTGGCAAACTTGGCGTTGAGATGAGCGGCTATGCGGGCCCTCATAATTGCCGGCTTGACCGGCTTGGTGATGTAGTCCACCGCGCCGAGGCGAAAGGCGGATTCCTCGTCCCTCTCGTCGGTCTGCCCGGTCACAAACACCACCGGTATCGATCGTGTGCGGCGGTCTTCCCGCAGTTGTTGCAGCACGCTGTGCCCGGTCATGCCCGGCATCATGACATCGAGCAGGATCAGGTCCGGCAATGGATCCAGGGTGGCGAGTTGCAGCGCCTGGTCGCCCGAGGTGCAGGTTCGCAGCTGATACAGCGGCTGCAGTATCTCGCAGTAGAGCTGCAGATTGGTCTCTTCGTCGTCAGCCGCCAGAATCAGAGGGTTGTCCACCGCGATGCCCATGCAATGTGCTCTAGCAAATTCAATGCCATTCGGCCGGAAAAATGAATCGGAAACTGAGCTGCAACTCATTACAGAAGAGCGAGTTACGTTTCGCCATCACATGCGCGGCCGGACCGTCAGGTAACGACTCCGAGAACCCCTATGCGAAACGGATAGCTATGCAAACTGCAATGCAATTCGCATAGAGCACGTACAGCGAACGATGGGGCAGGCGGAGCACCAACCGCGAAGAATTCATCATTGACGGCAATGTGTTATAACTAATATAATCAAAGCT
>PWMO01000543.1 GCA_003558175.1 Spirochaetaceae bacterium | reverse complement strand
TCCCCCTACAATGATTATCGGAATCGTCAAAGGGGGCGCCGCGCGCAGAAATGTCTTCCAGACAACCTGCAGGCTGAAGCGCTTCTTCACCACGTCATCACCCTTTCCGTATCCGTGTCTTCGGCACCCGATGTAGGTGGTGATCATCAGTGCCCCGCCAACCATGATTCCCGGGATAACGCCACCGAGAAACATCCGGCTGATTGACGTGCTGGTGATGATTCCGTACAGAATGAAGGGAATACTCGGCGGGATAATGATGCCGATCACCGACGAAGAAGCGGTTACGGCAGCCGAATACGGTGCGGGGTAATGCTGCTTTACCATCGGAGGAATCATCAGCCCTCCAATCGCCGACGTGTCGGCAATTGCTGAGCCGGAGATGCCGCCGAAGAACATGCTGGCGAGGATGTTCACGTGTCCGAGTCCGCCGGTGATGTGGCCGACAAGTGAATCAGCAAACTCCACCAGGCGTCGCGCGATCCCTCCCTTGTTCATGACCTCGCCTACGAACATGAAAAACGGTATCGCGAGCAGGGGAAACTCGTTGATTCCCACCACCATCTGGCGTGCCAGCACGATGATCGGGTACGGCGAAATCGAAATCATTATTATGTTGGCCAATCCAAGAGCGAATACAACGGGAAGCCCCAGGATCACGAAGCCGAGCAATGCACTTATGAAAACCCACAACATAACTGTTACTCTCCTCCGTCCTGCTGACTCTGCTTCTCTTCAAGACGCTCTTCGTAACGCCTCTCAATGCCTTCTTTCAGGATATGCTGCGCCTCGCTCTCTTCTTCAACCACCAGGCCCAGACTGTCTCCCTTCACCGCCAACGCCAAATGGTCAACGACTTTCAGCACATTGAGCATCACCATGACTCCCACCCCAATCGGAACCGACACAAATACGTACTTCATGTGGATGCTGAGTGCGGGTGACAGGTTGGTGGCCGCACGCGTCATTGCGATGCCCTGGCGAAACAGAATGACCAGCACGATCATGATCAGTGCATCGCCAAGCAGAAGCATTCCGAGGCGAACCTTCGGGTTGCGGATGCGGTCAATCACGTAATCGAGTCCGACGTGTTGGCCCTTCTCAAACGCCAGCGCCGCACCCAGAAATGACATCCAGATGAAGAGAAAGCGCGAAAGCTCGTCAACCCAACCCAGGGAGCGGTTGACGACGTAACGCATGTAAACGTTTAAGCCGACAATGGCGAACATCGTCACCGTCAGCAGGATTACAACAACCGTCAAAGTGAACATGAGTGTACCGACGGCCTTCTTTATTCCTTCCATTCAGCGATCTCCCTTGTTCTTGGAGCTGCTCCAGCGAATTTGAGGCTTGCCGAACGCGACGGCAGTGGCTCTCCGGCAGGGTAGCAAAAAAGAGGCGGCGATGTACAGTCTCGCCGCCTCTGAAACTTTCGATGCGCTTACCGCGCCTCTACTGCATCGCCTCCCACTCGGCGACGGTGTCCTGTACTGCCTGAATCAGGTCTTCTCCAATTTGATCGGCAAACCGATCATACACAGGCTGTACCGCTTCCTGCCACTGGCGGCGCTCATCCATGGTGAGCTCAGTTACCGTCATCACGTCTTTCAGCTGCTCGCGGAACTCGTTGTTCCAGCGCTGGTTGAGCTCACGGTTGTGATCGCGCGCTTCAACGGCTGCAACCTCGATGATCTCCTGAAGGTCCGCGGGGAGGGTGTCCCAGAAGATCTTGGAGATCATGAAGACGAACGGCGAGTAGATGTGCCCGGTGTCCGTGGCGTAGTCCTGAACCTCGGGGAAACTCTGCAGGTAGATGGTGCCCCACGGGTTCTCCTGTCCGTCTACAACGCCCTGCTGCATGGCGGAGAAGAGCTCTCCAAACGCCATGGGCGTGGGGTTGGCGCCGGCTGCTTCCCAGGCACCCAGGTGAATCGGGCTTTCCATGGTGCGCAGTCTCATGCCCTGCACGTCGGCCGGAACACGGACTTCACGCCTGCTGTTGGTGAGGTGACGGAACCCGTTGCACCAGTAAGCCAGACCGATGATGCCGACGTCCTCAAGCTGATCGAGCAGATCCTGTCCGATCTCGCTGTCGAGCACGTAGTAGGCTGCGTCGTAGCTGGGGAACAGGAACGGCAGGTCATACACCTGGTATCCCGAAACGAATCCCACCATCGGCGCGGTGGATGGGCAGGTCATCTCAAGTGCGCCGACCTGCAGGTCTTCCATCATCTCCCGGTCGTCTCCGAGGGCGCTGGAGTGATATATGGCAACCGTGATTCGGCCGTCGCTGCGCTCTTCCACCAGTTCCTTGAAGTACTCAACCGACGCGTACTGGGCGGATTGATCGTTCAGACCAAGACCAACATCAATGTGAAACGTCTCGGCTTCGGCCGGTTCCGCTTGTCCACCGGCAAACGCCATCGAAGGAATCAGCAATGCTGCGATTGCAACCACTGCCAATGCTTTAGCAAAGTGTCTCATGAAGACCCCCTTTATGGATTTCTCAGCGGCTGACAGCCGCTGTGGTTCCCTCTCTGTTTACAGCCCTGCCGTGATCCCGGGTTGCCATAATCGGTGTCCGCTCCAGGCACCGCCGTGAGTTGCCAACCGGCATGCGCATGTGTATGCGGCCCGAAAGCGGCAGCATCACGATCCCGCAATCCCGAGTATCCCTGACCCCAGAACAGGACCGGTGTATATGACTCAATTTGTGTAACGTGCCTTGTGTGCAGGTGACCATATAT
>PWMO01000269.1 GCA_003558175.1 Spirochaetaceae bacterium | reverse complement strand
TCGACGTAGGGCAGTACCTCGAGGCGGGGGATGGCGGCACCGGCGTCGTCATGGAAGAACGCGATGCGGCGGTATTTCTGACGCAGGCGCTGCATCAGTTGGAGATCGATCACGTCGGGCTTGATGAACCAGCGAACCAAGCAGAGGATCTGGTTGCGGTCGCGGCTCAGGCAGTAGTCCGGCGAGTTGGTGAAGCGGAAGCGGCGGCGCAGATCGCGCGGGGCGCTCAGGAACGGCTTGAGGGTGTGGAAGCAGCCGATGCGGTCATAGAACGCGAGAACGGTGATATCCGGCTTCATGGCTGCAACAGCTCGCGGTAGAGGTCGACGTACTGGGCGAAGATGCGTGGGGGGTCGAACATGGTGCGGGCGCGGGTGAAGGCGCGGTCGACGCGGACGGCGGTCTCGTCGGGGCGGCGGAAGACGCGATCGACCGCGGCGGCAATTGCGTCGGGGTCGCGCGGCGGGACCAGCAGCCCTTCGGCTTCGTGATCGATGTACTCCATGATCGGCCCGATGGCGGAGGCCACAACCGGGCGGCGCAACAGCATCGCCTCGATAGGAACGAGGCCGAGCCCCTCCCAGAGTGAGGGGAAGACCACCACGTCGGCGGCTGCAATGAGTGACGCGATGTCGTCACGGAATCCGACGAGGCGCAGCGCGTGCGACACATTGAGCGCTTCGGCCTCGGCCTGCAGCCGCGCCAGCTCCGGCCCTACCCCGGCAATTGCCACAACGGTGGCGGGATCGCGGCGCAGCAGCGCCGGCAACGCGCGCACCAGATAGATCTGCCCCTTCATGGGAATGACTCGCCCGGCGTTGAGCACGAGGCGGGCACCGGCGGGTACGTCGATCTGCCGCAGCACCTCCCGGCGCGAGGCCGAAGGTGCGAGGCGCGACGCGTCGATGGGGTTGTAGATGACCCGCCGCGGGCTCTTGAGGCGCCAGTTGTCGTACATGCTGCTGATGCACGACCGCGAGACGCCGGTGCGCATGGTGACGCGGCGGTCGGTCAGCAGGAATCCGAGGCGGATCGGCCACGGGAAGTTGTCGATGACATTGTGCAGCGTGGAGACCAGCGGCACCGGGCGCGGCACCGCGAGCGCGGCCGCGATATCGGCACGGCCGAGGTGGCTGTGGACGAGGGCGGCCGGCCGGGCGCGCAGATGAGCGCGCAGCGCACGCACCTGGCGCGGCACATTCCATTTAGCTTTGCCGGGGAGCTGGTGCACCGCGACACCGGAGCTGCGGGCGCGCTGCAACGCCGCGCTGCGCGGCGGCGCTTCCTCCAGCGTGAAGACCTCCGGCTCGAAACCGGCCTCGCGCACGGCGGGGAAGAGGTCGCAGATGATGTTGGCTACCGAGCTGTCGTCAAAGCAGGTGGTGACGTAGAGCAGGCGGTTGGCGTTGGAAGCGATCGGTTCCGGCATGGGTGTGCTCAAGGGCTTCAGTTGGTGGGGTCATGGCGCTGCTGCTGGTCGTAGAGGACGCGGCGCCGGAGCTCGAGCCGGTGGTGGCGGCGGCTCTGGAGACGTTGGCGGAAGGTGGCGCGCGCGGCGGCGATATCGAACCCGTCGTCCATGACGGCAGTATAGCGCATCAGTGCGGCAGAGGTCTATTCGGCGCCGTAGAAGTCACGGTACCAGGCGACGAAGCGGGCGATTCCGTGGTCCACCGGGGTGTTGGGACGGTAGCCGACGTCCTGCTCGAGGGCGGTGCAGTCGGCCCAGGTGGCCGGGACGTCGCCGGGCTGCATCGGCAGCATCACCCTCTGTGCCGGCCGGCCGATTTCGCGCTCGAGCGCGGCGATGAAATCCATCAGGCGCACCGGTGCGCCGTTGCCGATGTTGTAGACGCGCCACGGAGCGGGCGATACGCCGCCGCTGCGGCCGTCCCAGTCAGGGTGCGGTGCCGGGGGCCGGTCGAGGACGCGCACAACGCCCTCGATGATGTCGTCAACGTAGGTGAAGTCGCGCTGCATCTCGCCGTGGTTGAAGACCTGGATCGGCTCGCCGTTGATGATGGCGCGGGTGAAGAGAAAGAGCGCCATGTCGGGCCGTCCCCACGGGCCGTAGACGGTGAAGAAGCGCAGGCCGGTTGCCGGAACGGCGTACAGGTGCGCGTAGCTGTGCGCCATCAGCTCGTTGGAGCGCTTGCTGACCGCGTAGAGGCTGGCGGGGTGGTCGGCGGCGGTTGCTTCGGCAAAGGGCATGAGCGGGTCGATGCCGTAGACGGAGCTGGATGAAGCGTAGACCAGGTGGCTGACCGGATGCAGCCGGACGGCCTCGAGCAGGTTGAGAAAGCCGGTGATGTTGCTGCCGATGTAGGCGTGCGGATTGGTGAGCGAGTAGCGCACGCCGGCCTGCGCCGCGAGATTACAGACGCGGTCGAAGCGTTCGGCGGCAAACAGGGCGTTGAGCGCAGCGGCGTCCTCAAGATCGATACGCATGAAGCGGAACCGCGGGTTGAGCCTGCTGCGGACCTCGGCGGTGTCTCCTTCCGCCGGCGCGACGACGCCGAGCTCGGCGAGCCGGCCGTGCTTGAGCCGCACGTCGTAGTAGTCGTTGATGTTGTCGATCCCAACCACCTCTTCGCCGCGGTCGAGCAGTCGCCGGACGAGGTGAAAGCCGATGAAGCCCGCGGCCCCGGTTACCAGTGTTTTCATGCGTTGCGTTACTCCGTGAGGCTCATCAGGCGGCGGTAGACGTCGACCACCGCGCGGCCGTAGTGATCCCAGGTGAACTGTTTG
>PWMO01000292.1 GCA_003558175.1 Spirochaetaceae bacterium | reverse complement strand
TCGAACAGGCCGGCAACCTGGGTGCACTGCTCGTAGCGGGTAGGATAGACAAGAAGCGTGCGCTGCAGCCGACGTCGTGTTGCGCCCTTGAGCGACAGCTCGAACTGCGTTGCACCGGCACGTCCGCGGTCGCGAACGGTAACGGGATCGCCGCCGGGATAGAGTGAGAGCTGCTTCGGGGGAACGGTATCTGGAGTAGCGCCGGCGAGCCGCACCGGCACGCCCTTGGTGAAGCCGGCAGCCTCGAGGTCGGTTGATTCTACCCACCACGCAGCAGGAGCCACGGGCGGGCGATCAAAAGACTGCAAATAGGTTGGATCTGAACGAGACAAGTCTCCGATCAGTAGTTCTTCATCGCTTGCAGCTTGCGCTGCTTCTTGAGGAGCTTGCGCTCCATCGACTTGCGTTTGCGGTTCTTGATAGTTGAAGGCTTCTCGAAATACTCGCGCTTCTTCCATTCGCGAATAATACCTTCCTTTTCTACCATTCGCTTGAAGCGCTTGATTGCTTTCTCAAGCGGTTCACCATCATCCAAGCGTATGTAGGCGATGTACATCACCCCCTTTCCGTTTCTGCGGCTTTAGTGGTGCCTATTCTACGAAAGATCAGCCCTTTGTCAACCAGCGGACCGCCGACAAACGCGGCCGGGTCGACCGGGACACCGCCGACGCGGAACTCCCAGTGCAGGTGCGGTCCGGTTGCGAGCCCGGTCATTCCCACAGTTCCGATCTGCTGCCCGCGACGCACCAGATCACCCTGCTGCACGTCGAGCCTGTCCAGGTGATAGTAGAGGCCGAAGACCCCGGGCAGATGCTCAATCACCACGGTGTAGCCGGTGATGATCCGGTCCGCGGCAAACGCCACCCGCCCCGCTCCCGAAGCAAAGACCGGCGTACCGGTGGGAGCCGCGAGATCGATGCCAAAATGGATCGATTGTGCCTCAGCTCCGTCGGCGTAGTCAAAGACACGGCGATCACCAAACCCGGCACTGATTCGGGCGTCCTCAACCGGCACAATGAACGATCCCTCGTTGTAGATTGCCGAATCATTATAGCGAGCCACCAGCGCAATCATTTCACGGGCCTGCTGCACCCGCCGCGGATCGGCGGTCTCGCGCAGATCGCTCATGGCCTGATTGAGCGCGATCCGCATTGACGCGAAATCGCGCGGCGTCACTTCAATATCGCGCTCAAACGTCTGAGTCCCGCCGTCGGAGTAGGTCACCCCAACCTGAAGCCGATAGTCTCCCGGCGCGAGCGTTGACGGCACACCGAGCAGCGATACCCAGACCGGCACGTCGCGCATCACCCTGGTCAGGTAGCCGCCGCTTGCGGTAACTTCGTCGCCGTTGGCGCGCACCAGCGCCGTGCTGAGCGCCTCTACATCCTCGGCCGGCCACAGATGCACCTTGAACGGGACTCCTCGTTCCACCTGGCGCGGTGTATGGAGCTCGATCGGCCGTTGGCGGGCTTCGGCGTGACCGGGCGCCGCCAGAAGCGGCAGCAGCAGCAGCAGCAGCAGCAACGGCACTGCGGCGCCCCCGCGCAGCCGAACGCCACGGTCGCGCTGCGTCGGCGCCATCGTCTCGCCGTTTGCGACATGATCATTCATTGGCGACGCGTCCTTCCTCTGCGGAACTTCCTGCCGCGGCATCCCCTGCCGCCGCGGCGCGCGCCACTTCTATCACGTTCAGCTGCGCCGTCTCGCGCCCCTGGTAGTAGTTTGTCTCGAGCCGAAACGCTACGTCGATGCGGTCTCCAAGGGCAAAGTCTACATTGACCCTGGGCCCGGCATTCCAGAACACCGCGGGCCACTTCGCTCCGTCCACCGCAACCGTCAGCCGCAGGTGCTGTTCCTCGCGTCCCATGAAGTCGAGTTTCTCGAGGCGGGCCGAGCGAACCAGGAACACCAGCGGTGCGTTCTCCTGCCCGTAGGGGGCAAACGTGTCGACAACCTTGCGCAGCTCCGGGCGCATAAGCTTGTGCGGAATCTCGGCATCGATCATGACCGCCTCTGCTTCGTCCGCCAGCCGTATCGCAGCGGCGGCCTGCGCGGCGCGCTGCAGCAGCAGCGGCACCCGGTCGGAAGCAAGCGCGAAACCGGCAGCCGGATCGTGTCCGCCCCACACATCGAGGATATCTTCAAACTGCTGCAGGAACTCGGTAGCCATGAAGCCGCGCGCGCTGCGTACCGAGCCAACGGTCTTGCCGTCGACGCTGGTCATGACCACCGCGGGCGCCTTGAAGTGGCGGCAGAGCCTGCCGGCGAGAATCCCGGTGATGCCGCGGTGCACGTCGTCATCCTGCACGATCACGAGGTTTCCGCCCAGCGATTGATGGCTCTCGTACGCCTGTTTCTGGATGCGATCCCACGCCTGGTTACCGATCTCCTTACGCTGCGTGTTCAGCGCGACCACTTCATCGGCCAGGCGGGCGATTTCAGCGCTGTCTTTGGAGAGCAGCAACTGCACCGCCTTGTCGGGAGCGCCCATGCGGCCCGACGCGTTTATCACCGGCGCTACCTGGAAGCCGATATCCTGCGACGTGATGCTCTTGCCGTAGAGGCCCTGTCGCTCGATCAGCGCGCGGAGTCCCGGATGAGGATTCTGGTTGATTTTGCGCAGCCCGGCGCGAACCAGGATGCGGTTCTCGTCGCGCAGCGGCATCATGTCGGCCAGGGTACCAACCGCCACCAGGTCGCAGACGGCGTCGCAGGTTGATTGCGGCTCGCCTGACAGCTTCTGCACGTAGAGC
>PWMO01000211.1 GCA_003558175.1 Spirochaetaceae bacterium | reverse complement strand
CTTGGCGGGAAGGGGCTTGAAGCCTCCGACCTCGTCCACCAGCCCTTCGATCCCTGCAAGCTCTCCCGCAGCCTTTCCGGAGAAGAGGTGGTAGAGGGCCAACATCGAGTGGGTCTTGCCGCCGCCGAAGTTGGTCTGGAGCTCCACGACGGGATCACCGCCATCGCCGTTCAGGCGGCGAAGGGCGTTTGAAAGGAGGTGCCGGAGGCCTTCGGTAATGTACGTCCGCTGAAAGAACTCTTCGGGCTCTCCGTACTCCGAGGTGGCTTCCCCGCGATGCACCTGCCCCAGATCAGCGGCGAACTCCGCCTGTTGGTACCGCCCCGAGGCCACGTCCGGGTGGGGCGTGACGATCTCACGCCACGTCTTGTAGCCGGAAGCTTCCGAACCCTGTATGGGGGTGGTCGACACCCTCCGGCGCTCCTGACGGGCCTGCTCCTCGAAGCGCAGGCGCTGGAGCTCCATGAGCATCCGGTCCAGGTCCTCGGCCTGCGGTGCCGAGATCGTGGAGAGGAGCCGTTTCATGGTGTCGAGGGCGCGCGCCGTATCGTCCGAGGAGAAGTTCTCCTGGTGGGCCCACGCATTCCGCACGTCCCGGATCTCGTGGACGTAGTTCCGTTCGGATGAGCCGAGCGCGTACCGGAAAACACGGTTCCACTCGGAAAGGATCACCGAGACCAGCGCCGAGATGTCCCATTTGGAGAAGTCACCCGAAGCCGCGCGGTCGTCACGGAGCGCCTGGCGAGCCATGTGCAGCCAGCGGTCCTTGTGGACCGCCTCCATTTCGCGCTCAACCCATGGACTCAGCCCGTCCTGGAGGAGTTCCAGCGCGCGTCCCACGCGCTCTCGGTTCGTAGGGGCCATTATCGGTCCATCCTGCGCTTGGAATTGGCTTCGTACTGTCGGCTTGTGAGCGGGCCCTGATAGTAGTCCTCTTCGAGAAACTTCAGGACCTTTCGGCGAGCACCCTTGTCCACCGGGATCACGAGTGCCTCCTGTCCGTTCTTGACGGTCGTATCGATCTCGATTTGGTATTCAGCAGCCGTCTCCCTGACGAGGGCGGGCTCACAGGCATCCAGGATGCCCGAACCTGCCAAGAAGGCGACTCGCTTTCGTTCCCACTGACTCGACGTCTCCGCGAAGTGCTCGTCCGCAACATGAATGTCGGGGCGTTCCATGAACCCGGTCACGTCCTCCTTGGTCGCCTCCCGGAAGTGGTCCTCCAGGTCGAACAAACGTCGCGCCCAGAACAAATTCTTGAACACGAGCGCATTGCCGATGTGAACTGCATGCACGTGGTCTCCCACAGTGAGTCCAGGTTGATCGAGACGCCTGAACGTATCCCGATCGAGGAGCACAGTGAGCCCCCGCGCGGAGAGCACGCTCCGCTTGTCCATCACCTGAAAGGCAATCTGTCGCTGTCCTTCGGCGGACTGGACACTCGCAAAGATGCCCTTTACTTGCTCGTCTTGGATATTGCGGCTGACCTCGGGAACCCCGAGGGGGTTCTCGGTTGCCTGGGCGATGGCTTCCGGCAAGGCGAAGTCTGGGATCTCTAGGGCTTCCGACTCGTCCGGTCGAAAGAGGGGATCATCGAAGGGCAGAAGCTCTGCAGCGAGGAGGCGGGTCATTCCATTCTGGAAGATTGGTTCGAGCGCGTCCGCCACGCCTTGTGAGACGCTCAATCTCCGTACTTCCACCCCATTGCGTCCTTCCAGCAGGAGGAAGTAATCAGCCATCATGAAATTCCTTGTCCAGAAGGACGTATCTGGTCAGTTGTCGGACGGCCTTCACGTCGGCGACGCGTCGGAGGTCTCGCCGCGAGATGAGAAGAAACGAGACTCCGTCGGCATTGGAGACCTCGTAGTAATGATAGCCCAGCAGGGCTAGAAGGGGATTGACGGTGTAGGCGTTTGCGCTCCAGATGACCAGCGCCAGAAGTACCGCCACGAAGACCAACACAGACATGTCGACCGTGGCCGTACCGAGGGAGATCAATGGGAGCAGATAGGCGAGCAGGAATCCGACCACCTCGGTGTCGGCCGTCCGCACCGACGCTGCTTCAAACGAAACCGCAGCGATCGAGGTTTCTGAGCCCCTGAGGATCAGGGCGCAAAGAAGCAACAACCCCCCGGCCGAAAGGCAGGCCCCCAGTTGTGCCAGCGCGGGCCCCCGTACCCTCCAATCGGCGAATGCCCACGTCACCAGGATCGGCGCGAGCGAGGTTGAGACCAGCAGAAGCTTCGCGATGCGGCTCAGCATGTTACAGTAGCTCCACCTGCTCTTCCTTGGCGGGCCGGTGTTCTCGGCTCAGCCGGGAAACCTCGGGCCAGGAGGTCACGAGGGTGTTGTAGGCGATCGCCTCCTGGGCCCACTTCTTCCGTTCGCAGATCGCATAGAGGCGGTATGCCAGTTCGCGAGCAGTTTCACCGATTCCCCCACCCAAGCGTGCGAGGAGGGTGGCCGCGCCCATCTCCCCATCCGTCTCGAGGGCGCGGATGAGGTGTTGGGCCACCTCCCAGATCGTGAGGCGTGGATCGGTGCGGGGGTCCCAGTCCCGATCCAGTTCCCCCCTGCGGAGGAGGCGGACCTTGCCGCGGCCGGATGCCAGGATACCTGCATCCACCATCCCGGAGACCGAGGTGTTCTTCGCGGTGGAGAGGGTTTCGGCCCGCCCGTAGGGGCCCTCGTCCACTCCGAACTCATCGAACCAGGCGAGCGCCCAGCGGGTGTCCGCGTCGAAATCGCCTTCCTGT
>PWMO01000240.1 GCA_003558175.1 Spirochaetaceae bacterium | reverse complement strand
GTCCAAGGGGCGGATCCTGGACGATACCCTGCCATTGCTGGCCGGGGCCGGGATCGAGCCGGTGGACGACCCGGCGCGCAGCCGCAAGCTCATCCTGGATACCAATCACCCGGATGTGAAGGTGGTGGTGATTCGTGCCACCGATGTCCCCACCTATGTGCAGTACGGAGCCGCCGATGTGGGCGTCTCCGGCAAGGATGTGCTCATGGAGCATGGCGGGGAGGGCATCTACGAGCCCCTGGACCTGCGCATTGCCCGCTGCCGTTTGATGGTGGCCGGACGCCCGGGGGCGACACAACGGGCCGGGCGCCTGCGGGTGGCCACCAAGTTCGTCAACACCACGCGCCGTTATTACGCTGAGCAGGGGCGGCAGGTGGAGATCATCAAGCTTTATGGCTCCATGGAGCTGGCGCCCCTGGTGGGTCTGGCCGATTGCATCGTGGACCTGGTGGACACCGGAAATACCCTGCGCGCCAATGGTCTGGAACCGCTGGAGCATATTGCCGACATCAGCTCCCGCCTGATCGTCAACAAGGCCTCGATGAAGATGAAGTCCGCTCGCGTCAAGGCGCTGATCCAGTCCATGGATACGGCGGTTTCTCAGGCGGCGTGAGCCTCCACCCGGGTGAAGTCGATGCCCGTGACTCAGCCAGGGAAGATTCTCCTCAGACTCGACACGCATTGCCCAAGGTACCCATGCAGCACCCCACCGACGACCTGAAGATCATCAATATCCGCGAGGCCCTGCCACCACGGCAGTTGCACGAGGAGTTGCCCATCAACGAGGCAGCCGCCACCACGGTCTACGAAGCCCGCCAGGCGATTCAGGGCATCCTGCAGGGCACGGATGACCGTCTTCTCGTGATTGCCGGCCCCTGCTCCATCCACGATGTGGAGGCAGGGAAGGATTATGCGCGGCGGCTGAAGGCCCTGCGGGACGAGCTGTCCCGCGACCTGGTGGTCATCATGCGCGTGTATTTCGAGAAGCCGCGCACCGTGGTGGGCTGGAAGGGCCTGATCAACGACCCCAACCTGGACGGCAGCTTCGAGATCAACAAGGGGCTGCGCCTGGCCCGAGGGCTGTTGCTGGACCTGGCCCGGGAGGGCATGCCGGCGGCCACGGAATACCTGGACCTGATCAGCCCCCAGTATGTCTCCGATCTGGTGGCCTGGGGCGCCATCGGCGCGCGCACCACCGAGAGTCAGGTGCACCGGGAACTGGCCTCTGGCCTGTCCTGTCCGGTGGGGTTCAAGAACAGCACCGATGGCAGCCTGCAGGTGGCCATCGACGCCATTCGCTCGGCCTCCAAGCCGCATCACTTCCTCTCCGTGACCAAGGCGGGTCACTCGGCGATCTTCTCCACCGCCGGCAATCCCGATTGCCACATCATCCTGCGCGGTGGGCGCAAACCCAATTACGATGCCAAGAGCCTGGACGAGGCGGCCGAGGCCCTTGGGGACGCCGGTCTGCCGGCTCACATGATGATCGATTGCAGTCATGCCAACAGCCGCAAGGACCCGGCAAAGCAGGTGGACGTGGCCCATTCAGTGGCCCGGCAGGTGGCCAGCGGCGATCGGCGCATCATGGGTGTTATGCTGGAAAGCCACCTGGTGGCTGGACGGCAGGATCTGGTTGCCGACAAGCCCCTCGTTTATGGGCAGAGCATTACGGACGCCTGCATGAACTGGGACGATACCATCCCCGTGTTGAGGGACCTGGCCGCAGGTGTACGGGAGCGCCGTTCCAAGGCGTCGTAGCTGGAGATATCGTCATGCCAAAGATCAATCGACTGGATTCCACACAGACCGACTTCATGGCCCGGCTCGACGAGCTGCTGGCCTGGGAAGGGGTCTCCGATGAGGCCGTGACCCGCGCCGTCACCGACATCCTGGCAGACGTGCGCCAGCGTGGCGATGCGGCGGTGCTGGAATACACCGCCCGTTTCGATCGCCTGGAGTGCCACGACCTGCATGAACTGGAAATTCCCCAGACGCGCCTGGCCCGAGCGCTGGAGACCATTCCTCAGGAACAGCGTGAGGCCCTGGAGCGCGCCGCCGCTCGCGTGCGCAGCTATGCCGAACACCAGAAGATGTCTGATTGGTGCTACACCGAGGCCGATGGCACGATGCTGGGGCAGAAGGTCACGCCCCTGGACCGGGTGGGCCTGTACGTGCCCGGCGGCAAGGCCGCCTATCCCTCGTCGGTGATCATGAACGCCGTGCCCGCCAAGGTGGCCGGAGTGCCCGAGGTGATCATGGTGGTGCCCACCCCGGACGGCGTGGTGAACGACCTGGTGCTGGCGGCGGCGTCGGTAGCCGGTGTTGATCGGGTGTTCGCCATCGGCGGCGCCCAGGCGGTGGCCGCTCTGGCCTATGGCACCCAGACGGTGCCACCGGTGGACAAGATCGTCGGGCCCGGCAACATCTATGTGGCCACCGCCAAGCGCATGGTCTTCGGTACCGTGGGCATCGACATGGTGGCCGGTCCCTCGGAAATTCTGGTGGTCTGCGATGGCAAGACCGACCCGCGCTGGATCGCTGCTGACATGTTCTCCCAGGCGGAGCATGACGAGGATGCCCAGGCCATGCTGGTCAGTCCGGATGGTGCCTTTCTGGATAGGGTGGCCGCTGCCATGGACGAGCTGCTCACCGAGATGCCGCGGGCCGGGATCATTCGCACCTCCCTGGCGGACCGGGGGGCACTGATCCAGGTGCGGGACATGGAGGAGGCGGTGCAGGTGGCCAACCACCTTGCACC
>PWMO01000044.1 GCA_003558175.1 Spirochaetaceae bacterium | reverse complement strand
GTTGACCAGGATATCCGGCTCTCCATACCGTTCTACTGCAATCGGCACTGTTGCCGTTGCCGCTTCGGCATCGGCAACGTCCAGCGCACAGACTCCGACCACGCTTCCATCCTGCTTTGCTCCCGCCTCCAGCAGTGAGCGCGCCTCCTCCAGTCGCTCGATGTTGCGGGCAATCAAGACCACCGATGCCCCCTGCTCCAGCAGCAGCCGGGATATGGCCAGCCCGATGCCACTCGAGCCTCCGGTGACGAAGGCTGTCTTGCCGCGTATCCAATTCATGATCGTGCGCAATTCTATGTTGTTTGAACCATTTGAGCAACCTCGCCGGCCCCGCGTCGGTCGGCGGCTGATTCTTGCCCGAACGCAAGAAATGAATCATTATTCACAGTGAGGAGAATTGCGTGAGCCTGAAGGACTACGTGTCGATTGAGCGGATCTGTTTTCTCGAGCCCGATGGTGATCGCGACGGGGCGCTCAATCGGCTGATTGAGCTGGTCTGCAGGGACAACGCTTCGCTCGACTGCGAAGAGGTCAAGCGGCGTGTCTTCGAGCGCGAGGCGTCGCTTTCTTCCTGCCTGGGGGGCGGCATCGCGCTGCCGCACGCGGTACTGGACCACGCCGGAGAGAGCCGGATCGCCCTTGGGGTCTCCAAACGCGGCATTCGCTGGGACGCCGACTCGGCGGGCGACGTTCACCTGGTCATCCTGCTGGTGGGCGGCCGCATCGATCATCTTCGGATCCTGGGCGAGATTGCCAACAAGTTGCGCGACAGGTCGCGCTACGACCGGATTATCTCAGCCGACAGCGAATCCGAGATCATTCAACACTTGATGGACCAAAGCCCGCGGCGCGTTGCGCGGCACGGAACGCTGACAACCGACGTGTCACGGCTGACATTCGACCGGGCACGGTCGATTGCCGAGGAGCTGGAGCACGGCAGGCTGGTACTTCACGCCGACGCCATCGATGACCCCGAATACATCATCGACCTCGTTGGGGACAGTGACGCCCTTGTTCTGACCAACTCCGATTCCAAGTTCGCGACCGATTACCAGGACCGGCTGGACGTCATCACTATTCCCTTCAAGGGGATACGGCGGTCGACCCACGTGCAGTTCGCGCTGCTGTTCTTGCTGTCACTGGGGAAAATCCGTCGGCAGGACATCATCGTCAACGTTTACGGCGTTCCTGAATCGGGACACCTGGATTCAATCCGGCTGACTCACATCGGCAGCGAGCTGGAGTTTCCGATGGATCTGCAGGCGGGGCGCATCCCCACCGACGTGACCGAGCATGTGCTGACCCGCGTGCTGCAGATTGCGGGCGAATTGGCCGCCGAGGGGCGCGAGGGCAAGGCCATCGGAACGCTGTTTGTACTGGGCGATTACGAGACGGTGCGCGACTATGCGCGGCAGCTGATCATGAACCCGTTCTACGGCTATGACCAGATCGATCGCAATATCCTGGACCCTGCGCTGGAAGAGACGATAAAGGAATACGCCAAGATAGATGGGGCGTTCATCATACGTGGCAACGGAGTGATCGAGTCCGGCGGAACGTTTCTGATCGGCCAGCCGGCGCCGGAGGAGCACCAGTCGGGGCTGGGGGCACGTCACGCGGCCGCTCTGGGGATCAGTGCCGTCAGTGACGCCATTGCGATTGCGATATCCGAGTCAACGCGGAAGATCAGTATCTTTCACGGGGGGCGGAGAATTATCTTTATGTGATGTTCGCGGACTCGCGAGCCGACCCACGGGGAATCACGAACTCCTGCGGTCGCCCGGGTCGGGCAGGAGGTCGGGGAACTGGTACTCGATTCTGCCGCCGGAATTGATCTCGATTGAGCAGAACCCTTTCTGTGCCAGGTCGTCAAGGATCTTCTGCGCTGCTTCAATCGAACAGGAAGCGTTCACCGCTGCACGCGTCGGCGTGACCCTGCCGGCGTGCTCTTTTGCCGTAAGCAGGATCTGGCGTTCGATGCGGGCGCGCTCATCCGCTGCACGCGGCGGTTGACCGTTGTAACGGCGTGCCAACAGCTTGCCCGCGCCGTTGACTGCCGGCATAACGCCCGCGAATACTCCGATCAGGAGCCAGATCGCGCTACCGGTGAACAGATACACCGCACCAAAAACCGCGGTCAATGAGACTCCGGAGACCAGTTCTTCGATTGCCTTGTCCTTGCGCATCTGGAGCTCAGGCTATACCGCAGCCGTGGAAATGACAAGCGCAGAATCGCTGCTCGAGCGGGTTTTGCTTACCGCGCAGGTATGATACTCTGCGCCAGACAGCCAGGTGCAGAGGGAGTCGAGAGCATGAAGCGAACAGTAGTGGTACTTGAGGGCGATCAGACCGGCCAGGAGTTGCTTGATCAAGCGCTCCGTGTGCTCGATCCCGAGGTCACGCGGCTCGACATCGAGTTGGTCAAGTTTGATCTGAGTCTCGAGAACCGTCGCAAGACCGCAAACCGCGTGGTGTACGAGGCCGGGGAGGCGATGCGCGAGTACAAGCTCGCATTGAAGGCGGCCACCGTTACACCGGACGGTCGCGACGATGTCGGCAGCCCCAACCGGATTCTGCGCGAAGAGATCAATGCCGATGTGATTCTGCGAACCGGACGCCGCATCCCCGGCGTGCGGCCCATCGCGGGTGTGCACGCGCCAATCAGTGTGGTGCGGATGGCGCGTGACGACGCGTACGGCGCCAGGGAGTGGCGTGAGGACGAGGCCGGCTCGCCGGACGAGGTCGCCTACCGCACCGAAAAGATCTCACGCCGGG
>PWMO01000014.1 GCA_003558175.1 Spirochaetaceae bacterium | reverse complement strand
TTCAAGTATTATACCGCGCGCAGCAAGGTCATCACGAATGCGATCCGCCAGCGCGAAGTCCCGGTTGGCGCGCGCTCTGGTACGCTCATCAATCAACCGTTCCACTTCGGCGTCAATTTCCGGAACTTCAATCTCACCTTGCAGCAGTTGCAGGCCGAGCACCCGGTCCATCGCCGCAAGCTGAGCCAGCTGCGCCCGCGGCTCGAGATCGCCCTCTTTCAGCAGCCCCCAGACCTCCGCCAGCGCGCGGGAGATGTTGAGGTCATCGGCAATATGGTCCAGGAACGCCGCGGCGTACCGCCCGTTCCAGTCGGCCTGAGGCACGAAATCGGGGCCGCATTCGGCGCGAAGCGCCATGACGCGCTCCATCATGTTACGGCGTGCGTTGCGTGCTGCATCCAGTGCCTCGAACGAAAACTGCAGCTGGGTTCGGTAGTGTCCACCGAGGCAGAAATAGCGGTAGTCAAGCGGATCGTATCCTTCCTGCTCCAGCGTGCTGAGCGTCACGAACCCGCCGACCGACTTGGACATCTTGCCGGTATCCATGAGCAGAAACTCGCCATGCACCCAGTAGTTTACCCATTTCTTGCCGGTGGCCGCCTCGGACTGCGCGATCTCATTTGTGTGGTGCACCGAAACGTGATCGATCCCCCCGCAGTGAATGTCGAACTGTTCGCCCAGATAATGCAGGCTCATCGCGCTGCACTCCAGGTGCCAACCGGGGTACCCTCTGCCCCACGGCGAATCCCACAGCATCGATTGATGCTCAAACTTGCCGCGGGTAAACCAGAGGACAAAGTCGTGCGGATTGCGCTTGTTCTGATCCACTTCGATCCGCGCCCCCGCTTTGAGTTCCTGCAGGTCGAGCAGTGCCAGTTGGCCGTACGCGGGAAACTTGCTGATGTCGAAGTACACGTTGCCGCCCGCGACATAGGTGTACCCCTTCTCTTCCAGCCGCTGCACCAGCTCGATCATCTGCGGGATGTGGTCGGTTGCCCGGCACACAATTGAAGGCGAGACGATATTGAGCTTATGGGTGTCATTGAAGAACGCCTCGGTGAAATAGGCTGCGATGTCCCAGACCGAACGCTTCATCTCGCGTGCGCTCTTCTCCATCTTGTCTTCGCCTTCATCGGCGTCATCGGTCAAATGGCCGACGTCGGTCACGTTCATAACGTGGCGGACATCGTATCCGTGCGCGTCCAGCGTGCGCCTGAGCAGGTCTTCAAACACGTAGGTTCGCAGGTTGCCGATATGCGCGTAGTTGTAGACGGTTGGCCCACAGCAGTACATTCCCACCTGACCTTTGGTGATAGGAATGAACGGTTCAACCTGGCGCGTAAGGGTATTGTAGAGCTTCAGACCCATGGCCCCGGCCTCCTTAGAATGGATCTCGTGGTGGAATAACTTCGGCGCATCCGGTAGTATGCTCGAGATGGTAAGCCTAAAGAAAAGCGTAGGAAAGATCAATATTCGCGGCAGGCTAACCGTCGATGAGCCAATGGCCGCCCACACTACCTTCCGTGTCGGCGGTCCGGCGGATATCTTTGCACAGCCTGAAGACGTGGTCGACCTGCGCGCCCTGCTGCAGTTCTCCTGCGGCGAGGGGCTCTCGCCCTTTATTCTTGGTGGCGGCGCCAATATCCTGGTGTCGGACAGGGGCATTCGCGGCCTGGTGATCGACATGTCCCGGTTCTCATCTATTTCAATCAAACGGGAAACTTCGGTCGAGCAGGAAACTCTGCACGTGCAGGCCGGCCTGCCGGTCAGCGACGCCGCGGCCTGGTGCGCCGAGCAGGGCTACGCGGGGCTCGATTTCCTGTACTCCATGCCGGGAAGCGTGGGCGGCGCGGTATGGATGAACGCGCGCTGTTACGACGGCGAGGTGTACAACGTGTTGACGCACGTCGACCTGCTGCACCACGACGGGACCCAGGAGCGTTACCTTCCTCACCCTGAAGATTTTGCATACAAGGTCTCTCCGTTTCAGGACAACCGCAGGGTTATCGTGGGGTGCGGGTTCCGCATGACGCCGGAACCCCGTGACGCCGTTTGGCAGCGCATGCAGCACTACCGCGCCGATCGCGAGCAGAAGGGACATTTCGCCGCGCCCTCGGCCGGCTCGATGTTCAAGAACAACCGCGACTTCGGCAGTCCCAGCGGGGTGATTATCGACCGACTCGGACTTCGCGGCTACCAGATCGGCGGCGCGCGCATCAGCGACCGGCACGCCAATATCATCATCAATACCGGCACCGCAACCGCGGCCGATATCGACCAGCTGGCAACGTTCGTTGCCGATCGGGTCCACGAGCGGTTTGGCTTTACTCTGGAGCGCGAAGTGCTGCGGGTAGGTCAGTGGGAGGAATGATCCCCGGCCCTGTCGGGCCTGCTGCATTTCTGCCCGGTTGCCACGGGAGATCAAAGCCCAGTGACCCGCCCAGGGCAATGGCAAACGGAACCGACCGTAACTGCGCCACTTCGTCTGCCGTGATCTCTTCCAGTGTTGCCGCCCGTACGTACAACCGCAACGCCACGACGCGGGCACGCAGCTCAAATCTGCCGGCGTAACTCGCATCTGCATCCCTCACGGTCACCAGAATCCGCGAATCAAACGTCAGCCCCGGACCGCCGACGGAGAGCGTTGTTTCCAGTCGGTCGCTCTGGTGGCCCCCGTCCTCCCAGTCACGCCGGGCCTCGGCCCGCGCCACAATCCGTGAACCGCTTCCCACAAGCCGTGAACCGCTTCCCAGCGGCCGCTCGACGCCCAGCGTC
>PWMO01000376.1 GCA_003558175.1 Spirochaetaceae bacterium | reverse complement strand
TCATGTCCGCGGTTGAGGATGTTACCCATGAAGTGCACCTTGATGGTGTTCAGCATTTGAGGCGAGTTCAGGGGAATGCCCGCGGCGGTCACAACCTTCTCCAGCCGCCGGATGTAGCCGTGCTTCAGCGCGGTTCGCAGCGCGTTCTGAATCATAAGCTCCGAGTCGCGTACAAATCCGGTCAACAGCGGGTAGACGCCCCAGGTAATCAACAGCTGGCGGCACACTCGCTCCGAGGTAGTCACGGCAATGATGTTCTGCGCCGGCCGGAACTTGCTCAAGATGCGCGGACTGTTTCCGCGCAGCGTCGGCGTCACGATCGCGGTAGCCTCTACTTCCGCCGCCACACCAATCGCGGCTTTTGCCACGCTGTGTCCGATGTCGTGGTGCGAAGGGCTGTGAAACGAGTAGTATCGTTCGCAGCGCCGACGGTACTCATCTGAACGCTCTACCGCCAGCGCAATACGGCTGAGCGTCTCTGCGGCGCGAATCGGGTACGCCCCGTTGGCGGTCTCGCCGGAGAGCATCACGGCGTCCGTGCCGTCAAAGATGGCGTTGGCAACGTCCGTCAGCTCGGCGCGGGTTGGATTGGGATTGACGATCATGGAGTCGAGCATCTGCGTCGCCGTAATGACCAGTATGTTCTCGCGATTGCACTTCTCAATGATCCGCTTCTGGGCCATGGGGATGGCTTCGAGCTCGAGCTGCACACCCAGATCGCCACGGGCGACCATGATGCCGTCGGAAGCACGAATGATCTCGTCGATGTTTTCGAGACCCTCCTCGTCCTCTATCTTGGAGATCAGTTGCAGGGAGGAGTGGCGGGATTCAACGAAGTCGCGAATCTGGCGCACGTCTTCCGCTTTGCGGATGAACGACGCAGCGACAAAGTCCATGTCGTTTTCGATCTCAAAACGGATGTCGCCCGCATCCTTGGCGGTCATGGCGGGCAGCGCAGTCCGTACGCCGGGCACGTTCACGTTCTTGCGGCTGCCAAGTAGCCCTCCGGCGAGAATTCGGCAATGAATGTCGACGCCAACCACGCGTTCAACAACAAGCTCGAACAGTCCGTCGGCTATGAATATGTGTCCGCCTTCCCTGACCTCGGCGGGCAAACGCGGATAACTGATACTGATGCGCTCGGCGCTGCCTTCCACTTCTTCAGCTGTCAAAACGATACTGTTCCCGGGAATCAGCCGAACCTTTTCGTCGTTGCGAAGGTTGCCGGTGCGAATCTCGGGGCCTCTGGTATCGAGCATCGTTGCCACGGGCACCCCTTCCTCAGCCGCGGCGTTGCGGACCATGCGCAGTCGGCCGAGATGCTCTTCATGGTCGCCGTGCGAAAAATTGAAACGGGCAACGTTCATGCCGGCACGTACCAGAGCGGCAACTGACTGCTGGTCGGCTACCGCCGGACCCAGGGTGCACACAATGCGTGTTTTGCGCAGCTTCGTCATCTGTTCTCCGTTCTCAGTGGTGTCAAAATTGTTTTCGGGCCCTCGAGAAGAGTGAATCCCTGACCGAACGGGCATTCCCGGCATGGCGGACACGGAACAACAAAATCGGCACCACTCCGTTCAGGACCCAGTTCCAGCCGGGACAGGATAGCGCATCGCGGTCCGAATGGATAGGCGATCCGGCGTACTGGTGGCCTGGCGTGTCCCGGTGTCCGCACGGTCTCACGGGCTCCCATTCTTGTGCACCCGTGCTCGCGCCGCTATACTGAGTCATGTCCAATACGATCCACATCACGGTAGATGATCTGCATGCCCGCATCGCTGCGGCGTGTATCCGTGCGGGCCTGGGCCGCGAGGCAGCAACCCATACGGCCGACTCGCTGACTGAAGCTGAATGCGCCGGCCGTGCGTCGCACGGGCTCGTTCGCGTTGAGAGTGTCTGTTCGCTGGCCGAACGCAAGCAACCGGGCGAAGTTGAGGTTCAGAAGCATGGCACCTGCTTTCTGGGCGTTGATGGAAATCGACACATGGCGTACCACCCGGGGGTCATCGGCATCGAGAAGGGTGCGGAGATTGCCGCCGAGACCGGTATCTGTATGGTCGGCGTGCGGAACTCGGCACACAGCGGCATGCTCGGATTCTTCGCTCGCAGAATTGCGCGGAAAGGGCTCTGGGGGCTCATCATGGCGCATTGCGTACCGCTGATGGCTCCCCACGGCGGAGCACGCAAGATCTTCGGCACCAACCCGGTCGCGCTGGGCGTGCCGCGCGCTGAGAAGGATCCGCTCGTAATCGACTTCTCCCCAGCGGCAACTACGTTTGGAGCCATCCTCGTGGCCGAAAAATCGGAGCAGAAGATCGGCGACGGCCTGGCACTGGACAAGGATGGTCGTCCAACCAATGATCCCGGTGCGGTCCGAGACGGCGGCACCCTGTTGCCCGCAGCGGGCGCCAAGGGATCGGCGCTGGCGCTCATGGTGCAGCTGCTCTGCGGTCCACTCATCGGTGCCGCAACGCTGCCGGAGCGCGCGACCAACTACGGGTTGCTGCTGATTCTCATACGGCCGGACCTGTTCCGCGAGAGCGGCGTAACCGAACGCGAGGTCGAGCAACTGCTGGCGGCGGTGGAGGACTGCCCGCCCACGGAGGGCTTTGATTCCGTGCGCCTGCCGGGAGAGCGAGCAGCACGGGCTATCAACCACGCGCTTCAGCACGGCCTCGAAGTTGACCGGTCCCTCTGGGATCGCGTCGGCGAGCTGGCCGGCGCGGGCTGATGACGGCGCGAACCACAGACCCACCATTTCTTCTCTGCCGCGGCCGCGGGGCTTGC
>PWMO01000092.1 GCA_003558175.1 Spirochaetaceae bacterium | reverse complement strand
CACCGATAGCAAGAGCCGGATCAACTTTCTGACGCTGCTACAGGCCGGTGATCCTCTCTACAGCTGCAACGAAGAGGCTCTGGCATATTGGCGCGATCAGGGTCTGCCTGCGTAGACCGCCGAAGGTTGCCACCCATTCCACGTGAAGCCTGCCACCCGGACCGGGGCAAAGCTGCCACCCATCGGAGCGTAGCGACGCGGGGTTTTCCTTCTTACTCCGACGTTGCGGTGTCGGTCAACTTGGACTGGGTTTTTCGCATGGACTCCCCTCTGAGATTGATCTTGTAGGCGTTGTGAACCAAGCGATCCAGAATGGCATCCGCCAGGGTGGCATCACCGATGACGTCGTGCCATTGGTCCATGGGCAGTTGGCTGGTGGCGATGGTGGATCGTCTGCCGTGGCGGTCTTCCAATACCTCCAGGAGGTCACGGCGGTTTTCAGCATTGAGTTTCATGAGCCCCCAGTCGTCGAGAATCAGTACATCCACTTTGGCCAAGTTGGCCAGAAGCTTTGCGTACTGACCATCCCCCTTGGCGATGCTCAGCTCCCGCAACAGACGGGTTAGACGAACGTAGTGGGCGGTGTGTCCCTCTCGGCAGGCCTTATGGGCCAAGGCACAGGCCAGCCAGGTTTTGCCAACCCCGGTGGGGCCGGTGATGAGGATGTTGAGGTGTTCCTTCACCCACTGGCAGGCCGCCAGGGATTGGATCAACCCCTTGTCCAGGCCGCGCGGGTTCCGATAATCCAGGTCTTCGAGGCTCGCTGTGTGTCGCAGCTTGGCCTGGCGCAACCGGCTCGCCATGCGCCGATTTTCCCGTTCGGTTGTTTCGCGGTCCACCAACAGTCCAAGGCGTTCTTCGAAGCTCAGTTCCTGGATGTCGGGTGTGGCCACCTGGTCGGCCAGGGCGGCCGCCATGCCGGTTAACTTGAGGGCGTGGAGTTTATCCAGGGTGGGATGTTTGAGCATGTCAGACCCCCTCAGAGTAGTAGGCTGGGCCGCGGATGTTGTCGTGGCCATCAGGTAAGGCCAGCTCCTGCTGTTCTTCCAGAGGCTGTTCATCCAGGCGGTGTTTGAGGATGGATTCGATGTTCTTGTAGCGGCACGTCCCAAGCGTCAGCGCGCGTTGACAGGCGGCCTCCAAGCGAACATCACCAAACGTCTTCCCCAGGCGGAGGATGCCCAGACAGGAACGGTAGGCTTGCTGGGGGTGCTTTCGGGCACCCAGGGCGGTGCAGATGAGCTTTTCTGTTGCAGGCCCGGTCTTGGCGGCCCATGCGATCAGACGCTTGGGCGTCCACTCACCTGACTGCCGATGGGATTCGGGCATGTGGGCGGCCACGGTGGTGTGCCGACCCTTCTGATCGGAGCGAGGGTGGCTGGCAATGCGGTTGCCCCGGTAAAAACACTCGATGGTGTTGTGGGTGATCCGGACCTCGACCTCCTTCTTGATCAGGGCGTAAGGCACCGAGTAGTAGTGCCCCCCGATGGCCACGTGGTAGTCGATATGTACCCGGGCCTTCTTCCATTCGGCATAGACATAACGCTCTGCCGGCAGAGGCTGCAGGGCCGGCTTGTCCAACTGCTCGAAGTGTTCGCGCCGACAACCGGGCAACTTCCGGAACGGGCGGTTGTTGAGCTTCTCCAGCAGTTCACGGATGCTGGATTTGAGTTGCCCAAGAGAGAAGTGCTGACGGTGGCGCAGTGCCGCCAGTATCCACCGCTCAACGATCAGCACGCCACCCTCCACCTTGGCCTTGTCCCGGGGTTTTCGGGATCGTGCGGGGACAACGGCCACACCGTAATGGGCGGCCATGTCCTGATAGGTCGGGTTGAGATCCGGATCGTAACGATGCGCCTTGGTGACGCCCGATTTCAGGTTGTCCGGCACCACCAGCTCTGGCACACCTCCGAAGAACTCGAAGGCCCGGATGTGGGATCCAATCCAGTCGGGCAGTGTCTGGCTCCAGGTCGGCTCTGCATAGCTGTAATTGGACGCCCCAAGTACTGCCACGAAGATCTGAGCCTCGCGGATCTCCCCGGTATTGCGATCAATGACTGGCACAGTCTGGCCGGCATAGTCCACAAACAGCTTCTCTCCAGCCCGGTGGTCCTGACGCATCACCATGTCCAGCTTGCCCTGCCAGGCCCGATAGTTCTCGCAAAACCAGCTGTACTGATACCCCTCTGGGTGGGCTTCCCGGTACTCCTGCCAGATCAGGAAAAGGGTGACGTGCTTGCCCCTCAACTCCTCTTTGACACGATGCCAGTCCGGTACGACCCGGGCATGGGCTGGCAGGTCTGGAGGGGGCGGAAATAACAACTGCTCCAGGCGACTTTCGCCCAGGTCCTCTGGCAATGGCCAACTCAAACCCGCCTCGGCAAAACGCCGAAGATACTCCCTCACGGTGGGACGACTGATACCGCAGGCCAATGCAACCTGGCGGTTGCTCAGCCCTCGCTCCCATTTGAGGCGTAGGACTTCTTTGATCTTCCGCATGGATAACCTCTTCGCTGGCATCTGACCTTCCCCGGATGGAAAGGACCAGCCTACCGGTAAGTTATCCCGCGTCTGGACACTTCGATGAGTCGACTCAGCGCCTCTGCCTGGGTGGCAGCCTTGCCGTGGAATCAGTGGCAGCTTTCCCCTGGAATGGGTGGCAGGCTTGCCGTGGAATCAGTGGCACCCTTGCTCCGGAATACGCACCCTTGCACAAAATGTTGTGTCTGATAGAGTGCCAGACACCATATATAGCGCCATAAAGGATTCACTCGACATGGACCCCCTT
>PWMO01000148.1 GCA_003558175.1 Spirochaetaceae bacterium | reverse complement strand
GTTATGCGCTGCAGCAGCAGCGGCTCCTCCGTTCGCGGATAGCGTTCGTGAACCACCAGATACATTTCTGCAGGCCCGACGCGGGGCAGCTCGATGAGCAGGTAAACCGCCCGAGGAGTCGCCCGGTTGACAATTGCATCGTAGTAGCGGCGCGTACCGTTGTGTTGCTCTACCAGAATGCCGCTGGTTGCAAGCGGCGACCTGGGCTCCGGAGGAGCAAGTGGCGCCGCTGTTACCGTTGCAACGTCGGTGAACCCATTGTGGGGATCCCGCGGAAGGCTTCGTTCGCCGACATCACGACGAAACCGCTGCACCGCCTCAGGATCGGGGCGCGGCGGCTCCCTGAGAACCGGTCCAGTGGCAACGTCGCGCAGTTGATCCGGCGCCTTGAGTTCCGCACGAGCCGCCGCCTCGAGTTCGGCGATCAGCCGTCGCAGCTGCTCGTTCTCCTGGCGCAGCGCATGGTGCTGCTGCTCGAGGTCGGTAAGGTTCTCGTACTCACCCGCTCGATCGAGTGCCGTGCGAATGTCGCGCGACAGCCGTGCCGATTCACGCGTTGCGCTCTCCAGCCGGTCGATGAGTTGCGCGTTCTCGCGTTGCAGGATTTCGTTCTCTTCCTGGAGGTTTCGAAGCTGGCGGCCGGCGCAGCCGCTGAGCACGAACAGGCTCAACAGCAGAAGACCCGCCAGTATCTGCTTCAAGAACAGCGGTCTCGACATGAGGGGACGCAACTGCATGGGCCTCGACAGCAACGGGTGCGGCGCCGGCGGGTTTAACTCCGGCAGCGTGGTTCCACGGCGACTCATAATGCTATATAGTATAGAAGAAAGAACCGCATAATAACAGAGGCGCAGCAACAGAGAAAGACATGCCTTTTCGCTTACGTGGCATCACCAATGAGGCAGTTCTGGAGGCGCTGGCGGTAGTTCCGCGGCATCTTTTCGTGCCGGAGGATCTGCGGGACCAGGCGTACGAGAATATCCCGCTGCCGATCGGGTTCCAACAGACAATCTCGCAGCCGTTTGTGGTTGGCTACATGACCGAGGTCCTGGAACTGCAGCCGAGCCATCGTGTGCTCGAGATCGGGACCGGCAGCGGCTATCAGGCCGCGGTGCTGGCGCAGCTGGTGGACACTGTTTTCACGGTCGAAATCATCCCGGAGCTCGGAATGCAGGCGCAGACCCGGTTGCGCACCCTGGGGTACGAAAACGTGCACGTGCGCATTGGCAACGGCTGGGAAGGCTGGCCTGAAAATGCGCCCTTTGATCGCATCATTGTGACTGCTGCCGCAAGCCGTATTCCTCCCGTCTTAATTGCACAACTGGCGGTTGGCGGGCGCATGGTGATCCCGGTGGGCTTGCAAGAAGAGGTTCAGTCGCTTATGCTGGCAGTCAAGAAAGGGGAGGGGAACATCGAGACCAAACGACTGCTGTCGGTGCGGTTTGTTCCCATGACAGGTGAATGAGTTTCTCGGTTCTCAGGAACGTATAGGGTAGCGTATGGCGAATGCGGCGGTCTACGATGAGAGCAAAGTCAAGACCCTCAGTTCGCTCGAGCACATCCGGTTGCGTACCGGAATGTACATCGGGCGGCTTGGTGACGGCTCCAACCTTGATGACGGGATCTATATTCTGATCAAGGAAGTTATCGACAACAGCATCGACGAGTTCATCATGGGTCACGGAGACCGCATCCAGGTGGACATCGACACGGACGCGGGCAAAGTCTCCATCCGTGATTACGGACGCGGGATTCCGCTGGGCAAGGTCATCGATTGCGTTTCGGTTATCAACACCGGAGCCAAGTACAACGACGAAGTGTTTCAATTCTCGGTAGGGTTGAACGGGGTAGGAACCAAGGCGGTCAACGCGCTTTCGTCTCACTTCCGCGTTGTTTCGGTGCGTGACGGCAACTACTTTGAGGCGCTGTTCGTACGCGGCAAGCTGAAGAGCAAGAAACAGGGAGCTGCGGGACGCGAGAAGAATGGGACCTACGTGGAGTTTGTGCCGGACCCCGAGATTTTTGGCGAGTACCGGTTCAATCTGGAGTTCATTGAGCAGCGGCTCTGGAACTACGCCTATCTCAACACCGGGTTGTCGCTCTATCTTGGCAAGCAGAAGTTTGAGTCCCGGCGCGGGTTGTTCGATCTGCTCTACGGCGAGGTCGGCGATGAGACGGTGTATGCGATCGGGCACTGCCGTTCCAAACAGCTTGAGTTTGCCTTCACCAGCACCGCCAACTACGGCGAAACGTACTTTTCCTTCGTAAACGGGCAGTACACTTCCGACGGCGGTACGCATCAGAGCGCGTTCCGCGAGGGGTTGCTCAAGGGGGTCAATGAGTACTTCAAGCGCAACTACTCCGGTATCGATGTTCGTGAGGGCATGGCCGGCGCGATCTCGGTGAAGCTGCAGAACCCGATATTCGAAAGCCAGACCAAGAACAAACTCGGTAACACCGAGATTCGCGGCTGGATTGTCAACGAAGTTCGCTCCGGCGTGGTGGATTTTCTGCACAAGAACAGCGCCGCGGCGCGCAAGCTTGAAGAGAAGATCGTTCAAAATGAACGTCTGCGCAAAGAGCTCAACGCCGTCAAGCGCGAGGCCCGTGACGCCGCAAAGAAGATTGCGCTGAAGATCCCCAATCTGAAGGACTGCAAGCACCATCTCGGAGACAAGGGCGGCGATGAGTCCACCATTTTCATCACCGAGGGTCAGTCGGCGTCGGGCTCTATGGTCAGTTCGCGTGACGTCTACACCCAGGCAATCTTCTCGCTGCGCGGGAAGCCGC